>NZ_JBQSVO010000036.1:0-28860 GCF_052376275.1 Pseudoalteromonas sp. AOP7-A1-14
AGAAGTCATCAATTTTAAAATTGGTGAAGTGCCTTAAATGCACACAGTTTAGTGTGCCGACTTAGCTCAGCTGGTAGAGCAACTGACTTGTAATCAGTAGGTCAACCGTTCGACTCGGTTAGTCGGCACCATTTGTTTATATAGCTAAGAAGAGTAACTAATTGTGATAAGTAACATATTAAAGTTATATGTTCGACTTAATTAGTTGACAGAAATATATTTAAAGCCTCGCATTTGCGAGGCTTTTTTTATTGTGTAATTCAATAATCTCCCCACTCTAAGACCGACTAAAGTCGAGAGAAAATATTTTTCATTGGCAATGTAATGTTATGTAAATTCAGTTGAGTTAAGTTATTTTTACTGCTTGAATTACAATCATAAATTTATGTCTTTCAGGTTCTTATATGGTTTCCTATAGTAAGCTGTGCTTCTTTATTTCAAGTACACTTTTACTGAGTGCGTGTAGTAGTGGGATCAACTCTCAGCAACGTGACCAAAATCTTGAAAATACACCTGCTAACTGGCAACAAATTGCTCAGACTCAAGTAGGTAAAGTTGAAGATAACTGGCTCCAGCAGATTAATAATCCACAAGTTACTGCATTAGTTGATAAGGCGTTAAAAAATAATCAACAGCTGTTACAACAAAGCTATAGTGTTGAAATAAAACGCCAAGAATTAGTTGCTACTGGTGCTGCACTTTGGCCTAGTCTGGATTTATCCGCTGATACAAGCCGAAGTAAAGATAACCGTCCTGTAAGTTACGGTAATGCAAGCTCTGTTGGTATAGAGTTGGGCTATGAAATTGATTTATGGGGCAAGTTATCCGATGCTGAGCGACAAGCTAATTTAGTGTATTTGGCTGAGCAAGCAAGTTTCGAGCAGGCTAAACAACAACTTGTTGCTGACGTGGTTAGTGCTTGGTTTGATGTCATTACCGCAAATAAATTACTTAAATTGTATCAACAGCGCGCCGAAATTGCTGAGCAAAACCTAGCAATAATAGAAGCCGGTTATCGTCAGGGCTTAAACGAAGCGTTAGACGTTTATCTTACGCGTAACGAACTTAATACTCAGCGCTCAAGTATTGCGGCTCAAAAGGCGGTACTTACCCAAGCAACGCGAACCTTAGAACGACTTGCAGGGGGCTACCCTGAAGGTGCATTAATAGTAAACGCCGATTTACCTTTGTTAGACAAATCGATCCCTTTAGGCCTTCCTTCTGAACTAGTGACCCGCAAACCAAGCTTAAAAGCAAGTTGGTATCAGCTATTAAGTACAGATGCAGGGCTTGCGTATGCCCACAAGCAACGATTTCCCAGTTTAAATCTCAGCGCAGAGTTAGGCGATAATACAGATAGAGTGAGCGACTTATTTTCACCTTCAAGTCTTGCTTGGTCATTGATTGGTAGGATATCAATGCCATTGATAGATGGTGGTCGCTTAGCTGCAAATGAAGAATCGGCACGCTTACTGGTTAAAAGCCAGGAACAAGCTTATTTAGAAAGTCTTTATGATGCCTTTAATGATGTTGAAACTGCAATAACACGAGAAGAGTCCTTAAAAGAACGTTATCAAGCTACACTTGAAGCACAAGCCAACGCCTTAGCCGCGGAGCAATTGTCGTTTGAGCAATATCAAAGTGGTTTAGTCACCTATACCACGGTACTGGATGCACAAGATCGTTCCTTCGATGCGCAAAGTTCAGTTATTGAAATAAAAAACCAATTAATAATAAACCGTATTAATTTACACATTGCCCTTGGTGGCGATTTTTCACAGCCACAAGATGCAGAGTCAACACTATGAATAATAAAACTAAAAAGATACTTATTCCGTGTGTAATCATAATTGCCACAGCATTGATTATATTTTTTATTAAACAAAATCCACCAGAGACGAGCCGTTTTGGTGGTGCCCCAAAAGCACAAATTAGTGTTGCTGTTAAAAAATTAGAGCCGGTTCTTTATCAAGTCATGATAGATAGCTTTGGTACTGTTAAGCCACGAACGCAAAGTGCGTTGGCATCCCAAGCGTCAGGACAAATTATTGAGGTAAGTGAACAATTTCGTGAGGGTGGTTTTTTTAAAAAAGGCGATGTGTTGTTACAGCTTGACGATAGAGACCATCGTGCAGAAGTAAAAGCAGCTCAAGCCGCGCTATTAACTGCTAAGCAAGGTTTGCAAGAAGAACAGGCCCGTGGTCGTCAAGCAATCGTTGACTGGGAACGCTTGGGTAATGGTGAGCAAGCCAGTAATTTAGTTTTGCGTGAACCACAGTTAGCTGCAGCGCAAGCTGAGGTATTATCAGCTCAAGCACTATTAGAAAAAGCAGAGTTAGACTTAGAGCGAACAAAAATTGTTGCCCCATACGCGGGCCGTGTTTTAAGCCGCAGTGTGGATTTAGGGCAAGTTGTTACTGACAATACCGAATTAGCGATTATCTATGCCGTTGATAGTGTTGAGATACGCCTACCAATTAAAAATAAAGATTTACCTTTTATGAATTTACCTGAGCAATATCGTGATGCAACAGCTGATAACAATGGCTCGTTAGTAGAGTTTAGCTCTGACTTAGTCGGTGAGCAAAAATGGTTAGGTAAAATAATAAGAACAGAAGGCGCTATTGATGAAGGTGCTCAGCAGCTTTATGTTGTTGCACAAATTAACGACCCATACAAAGCGACAGATACAAATCAGTACCCAATTAAAATTGGTCAATATATTAAAGCTAAAATTACAGCAAAGCGTGTAGAAAACGCTTTAATAATCCCTAACAGTGCTATTTACCAAGGTACCTATGTATATATTGTGGAACAAGGGATCCTTAAACGTAAGAATGTAAAACTGGCATGGCAAAATGCAGCACAAGGGATTGTTGCCGAAGGTTTAGCAGCCAATGATAAGCTAGTTCTAACACCACTTGGACAAGTAAGCTCTGGAACAAAAGTTAAAGTATTAGGTGAGTCAGACTCTGAAGCTGATAGACCTCCACGTAAAAAGCCTTCACGAGAACAACTTGAAGCAATGGCAAAAGAGCAGGGTATTACTGTAGAAGAGCTGATGAAAAAGCACCGTGAGAATAAAAAACCAAAGGGAGATAAGCAATGATTGCTTGGTTTACAAAAAACCATGTTGCAGCAAATTTATTGCTGATCAGCATTGTGCTTTCAGGGTTGTTTAGCTTGAGTACACAGATACCACTTGAAGTTTTTCCTTCATTTGAGGTAGACCGAATTAGTGTGAGTGTTTCTTTACCTGGTTCAACACCTGAAGATGTAGAGCAAGGTGTGAGCATTCGAATTGAAGAGGCGGTACAAGATCTTGAGGGCATAAAAGAGATTTCAAGTAGTTCTTCTGAAGGTGCAGCCTCGGTGATAATTGAAGTGGAAAGTGGCTACGACCCTAGAGAGCTGCTGGCTGATATAAAAAGCCGAGTCGATGCTATTAATACCTTTCCGGCTGATGCTGAAAACCCTGTAGTTGCTTTAGCCGAACGTACCCGTGAAGTAATCGCCGTTACTGTTGCCAGTGATTATGGTGAAAAAGAAACCCTAGAATATGCCGAGCATGTTCGTGATGATTTATTACGCTTAGATGATGTTACCCAAATTGAACTCAGTGGTGTACGTGATTACGAAATAGCCATTGAAGTGAGTCAGGATGTGTTGCGTCAATATAGCTTATCATTAAGTGATATCTCTAGTGCTATTGGAAAATCAAGCTCTGATATTTCGGCAGGTAACTTAAAAACGGATGGAGGCGATGTCCTTATTCGCTCTAAAGGGCAAGCGTACCGTAAAGATGAGTTTGCTCAAATAGTTGTTAAGCGCCAAAGTGACGGGACCATAATTCGCCTTGGCGATATTGCTAATATTAGCGATGATTTTGAAGAAACACCAGTACGTACTCGATTTAATGGTAAGCAAGCGGCTTTTTTAGATGTTTATCGTATTGGTCCGCAAAGTGCGATTACGGTAGCCGATAAAGTTAAAGAGTATATTCATGAGCAACAAGCAAGTTTACCTCAAGGATTTGAGCTTAGTTATTGGGATGACAATTCTGAAGTAGTAAAAAGCAGAATCGCAACACTGACCACCAATGCCATGCAGGGGGGAATTTTAGTTCTTGCTTTATTAACCCTGTTTTTAAGACCAGCCATCGCGTTTTGGGTATTTATAGGTATTCCTGTTTCATTTATGGGTGCGTTTTTAGCGATGCCATTATTTGGTGTTACGTTAAATATTATGAGCTTGTTTGGCTTTATTTTGGTACTGGGGATTGTGGTAGATGACGCCATTGTCACCGGGGAAAATGTTTACACGCATTTAAAGACCGCAGAGTCGGGTGAACAAGCCGCAATTCGTGGGACACAAGAAGTTGCGACTCCCGTTACATTTGGTGTTTTAACCACGGTTGCAGCATTTTTACCTTTAGCCTTTATAGAAGGTAACCGGGGGGCATTATTTGCACAAATTCCGGTGGTCGTTATTCCGGTACTGTTATTTTCGTTGATTGAATCAAAATTTGTATTACCGGCGCACTTAAAGTATATAAAACTACGTAATCAAAAAGCTGAGCCGTCAAAGCTTGAAAAATTCCAACAACGTTTTGCGGATGGTTTTGAGCACGCCATTTTAAAATATTATCAACCATTACTCAGTTTAGCTTTACGCCATAAAATGGCCACAGTAAGTTTATTTATTGGCATATTTTTAATTATTTTAACGATGATCACTAGTGGCTGGACTAAGTTTATTTTCTTCCCGCGTATCCCAAGTGAAACAATACGGGTGAGTTTAACCTTACCAACGGGAACGCCTTTTGAGGTAACCAATAAGTATGTAATTGATATGGCCGAAAAAGCCCGTGTTTTAGAGGAAAAGTACCGTGATCCCGATACAGGTGAAAGCATAATAGAAAATATTTTAGCCAGTACCGGTGGCCGTGGTGGAGTATCAAACTCGGGGAGTATCCGGGTTGAAATTACCCCTGCTGAAGAGCGCGATACAGATATTGGCTCGCGAGAGCTTTCTAGCGAGTTACGTGATTTGATTGGGGTCATTCCTGGTGCTGAAAGCTTAACTTTTAGAGCTGAAATTGGCCGCAGTTCAGACCCAATAGATGTACGATTGTCGGCCAGTTCTATTTCGACATTACAAGAGGTCGCAGAGCATGTTAAGGCCCGTTTAACGACTTATCCTACTGTATTTGATATCGCTGATAGTATGTCTGATGGTAAAGAAGAGTTGCAAATAGAGCTGACTGAGCAAGGTTTAGCACTTGGCTTGAACCGAGTTGATGTTACTCAGCAAGTTCGTAGCTCTTTTTATGGTTCACAGGCGCAGCGTATTCAACGTGGACGAGATGATGTACGAGTAATGGTGCGCTTACCTATTGAAGAGCGTCGTTCGGTGGCTGATCTTAAAGATATTTTAATTAATACGCCAGATGGCGGGGTTGTGCCATTATCGCACATTGCCACGCTAGTTCCCGGACAGAGTCCGTCTACTATTAAGCGTATTGATAGGTTTCGTACTTTAAATGTCACGGCAGATATCGAAAAAGCAAACACCAACATGACAATACTCCAAGCGGACTTAGGTGCTTATTTAGATGAGTTAGTTCAGCAGTATCCTGGGGTCACTTATTCATTAGAAGGTGAAGCTCGAGAGCAAAGAGAGTCGTTTGGTTCATTAGCGTGGGCGTTGTTATTTGTATTTTTTATTATTTATGCTCTTTTAGCCATTCCACTTAAGTCATACTTACAACCAATTATTGTTATGAGTGTTATCCCATTTGGCATGATTGGTGCGGTAATGGGGCATTGGGTGATGGGGATGGAGTTAACTATAATGAGCTTACTCGGGATGCTAGCATTAATAGGTGTGGTGGTTAATGACTCACTTGTACTGGTTGATTTTATAAATAAAAAGCGCAGTGAAGGTGCAGATTTACTTGAAGCGGTAAAAGCTGCGGGCGCATCTCGTTTCCGCCCTGTTATGTTAACCAGTATCACCACGTTTATTGGCTTGATGCCGTTACTATTTGAAAAAGCCACACAAGCTCAGTTCTTAATTCCTATGGCTGTAAGCTTAGGCTTTGGTATTATTTTCGCTACATTTATTACTTTATTATTAATCCCGGTTAATTATCTACTAGTAGAAAAGATATATGGGCAGGGCAAATAAACTTTTCTTAAATGGCAATAAACCCAAGTGAAATTTATCTTACTTGGGTTTATTGCCATTTAATTTTAGGTGCTAAATATTTATGAAAACAACGACAACACACACCAATCAAAAATCGCTTTATATATTAAAAGTAGCATTTGCTTGGCTGTTACTTAGTAGCTCATCAGTGTTTGCTAACATGAGCCCAGTTGGGCTTTGGAAAACGATTGATGAAGAAACTAGCGAAGCTAAGTCATATGTTCGAATAATAGAGCAAGACGGAAAATTGTTTGGAACCATTGAAAAGATTCTTAACCCTGATAAACAAAGTGCTGTATGCAGTGAGTGTGAAGGTGCAAAAAAAGATAAAGCCATTTTAGGTATGACCATTATTAATGGTGTTGTTGATAATGGCGATGGTCATTGGCAAGATGGGGAAATTCTAGATCCTAACAACGGCAAAACTTACACCGTGCGCTTAACACCACAAAACGAGGGAAGTACCTTAGAAGTACGTGGATATATTGTGTTTTTTTATCGCAACCAATATTGGCAACGCATTGAATAGCTAACTAGCATTAGGCGCTATTAAAAGCGCCTAATGGCTTAATTACAAGCTATCACTGTATTCAGTCATGACTTGTTCAACCCATGTTGCAATACGCTCATCACTCAACTCATATTGACTATCTTCATCAAGTGCTAGGCCAACGAAATGTTGGGAGTCGGCAGTTAATGCTTTTGAGGCTTCAAACTCATAACTTGAATCATTAGGCCATAAACCTAATAAAGTAAATTGCTGATCTTTTATTTCATCATGCAAAATGCCTAAAGCATCTTGAAACCATTGACCGTATCCTTGTTGGTCGCCCATGCCAAAAAGCGCAATTGTTTTGCCATTTAAGTTTACGTCTTTAATATCATCCCAAATAGATTCCCAATCTTCTTGGAGTTCACCAAAGTCCCAAGTAGAGATGCCAAAGATAATAAAATCGAACTGCTCTGCATTTTTTAATGGCTCATCTTTGATATTATGAAGGCTCACAACATCAGAGCCAATAATATCGCGGATTTTTTCTGCCGCTATTTCTGTATAACAAGTGGTAGAACCATAAAATAAACCAATCTGCATCGTATTTATCACTGTGTATTTGCCTGATATGATAGGCTTAAGTTTACCGTAAGGTATTATTAATTGATACCTTGAAAAAGATGAGAGTGCCAGTGGCAACGTTACCCCAAGACCTAGATGAACCTGCGCAGATTATACATGTGAGCAATGAACAATATTTAGAAAGTTTTTTAGATAACCTGTATTTAGAGCAACATGTTAGTGATAACACACTATCAGCATACCGTAGTGATTTAGATAAATTCAGTCAGTTTATTAAAAAAGATTTACTCAGTGCCAAAGCGCAAGATATACAAAGCTACCTAGCTTACCGGGTTGATCTAGGCCTAAAGCCGCGCAGTACTGCACGAAGTATGAGCGCTTTAAAGCGCTTTTATCAGTATTTTATTCGTCAGAAGCAACTAATAGACTCGCCGATGATTAATATTGCTCAGCCAAAAGCAGGACAGTCTTTACCTAAAACACTCTCAGAGAGTGAGGTCGAGGCATTATTAAATGCTCCCAATACACAAGAGCCTATGGGACTGCGCGACAAAGCGATGTTAGAGCTTCTTTATGCCACAGGTTTGCGTGTCAGTGAGCTTGTAGGGCTTAGGATGGAACAAATAAACCTGCGCCAAGGTGTGGTATTTGTTAAAGGTAAAGGTAATAAAGAGCGTTTGGTCCCCCTTGGCGAAGAGTCTATGCATTGGCTTGAACTGTTTTTAAAAACCGGCCGCGCAGAAATGATAAAGCATGCAACAGATTTTGTGTTTCCCTCTAAGCGGGGCGTCGGTATGACCCGACAAACCTTTTGGCATCGTATTAAACACTATGCTATTTTGGCACAAGTGGAATCGCCTTTATCGCCGCATACATTGCGTCATGCGTTTGCAACACATTTACTTAATCATGGTGCTGACCTTCGAGTCGTACAGATGATGTTAGGGCATAGCGACTTATCGACCACACAAATTTATACCCATGTGGCTAATGAACGATTAAAATCAGTACATCAGCAACATCATCCGCGCGCTTAAAGAATTTTTCTGACTTGAGCGGTCTCAGTAGTTAAAAAATAGCAGGATATAAGAGAAATTTATGAAAAAGTTAGTGTTAGCCGGTGCTATGTTAGGTACCAGTTTAAGTGTGTTTGCCAATGGTATTAATGCAGCTTCTGATATAAGTGAGGCAATTAGTACCAAATTTGCAGAGTTGGGTGTAACTGTAAAGCAAGTTAATCCAAGTCCAGTGGCGGGGTTGAAAGAATTGATCACCGATAAAGGCGTGCTTTATGCAAGCCCAGATGGCCAATACTTAATGCAAGGCACATTGATTGATTTGAATAATCGTAACAACCTTACTGAACAAGCATTAAATGGTGTGCGTCAAGAAGGCCTAGCTGATTACGAAGATTCAATGATTGTGTATAAAGCTAAAAACGAAAAACACAGTATCACCGTATTTACAGATATTAGTTGCGGTTACTGCCGAAAATTACACCGTGAATTAGACGATTTACTTGATGCGGGCGTTACCGTTAAGTATTTGGCTTTTCCTCGAGGTGGATTACAAGGTTCGGGTTATGCTGATTTAATGAATGTGTGGTGTGCTAAAGATCAGCAAGAAGCGCTTACTGAAGCCAAGTCAGGTGCTGATACTAAAGTCATTGCAGGTTGTCATGCGCCGGTGGCTGAACATTATCAGCTAGGGCAGAGTTTTGGAATTAGTGGCACTCCCGCGATTATTTTAGAAGATGGCACTATGATCCCAGGATACCAACCGGCTGCAGCATTAGTTGCTGCGCTTGAAGCTAATAAACCTTCATAACTTTATAAAGCGTATAAAAAGGCCGCAAGGCCTTTTTTTGTTTTTAATAACTTAAAAGTACATTACCCCAGCATGGAAAAATTGATTCAAGCTCGTCCATACGTTGATGATTCTCACTTACCTGAGTATTTACATCCGGTTATAAAACAGATTTATGCTACTCGCCAAGTAAACCATGCTGATGAGCTGGATAATAGCGCCGCCACCTTACATGACTTTAAGCTTTTTAAAGATATGGATAAAGCAACAACGTTATTATTAGCAGCATTACAATCACAAAGTAATATATTGATTGTTGGAGACTTTGATGCAGATGGTGCAACCAGCACCGCAACATTGATGCAAGGTCTGAGTATGTTTGGCTTTACTCATATAGATTATCTGATCCCGGACAGGTTTAGTTTAGGGTATGGTTTAAGCCCTGCATTAGCTAAGCAAATTGTTACTATAGCGCCTGATTTAGTGATCACCGTTGATAACGGCATTTCGTGCGTTGCGGGTATTGATATTGTAAAATCCGCGGGTATTAAAGTGTTGGTTACCGATCATCACTTACAAGGCGAGCAACTGCCAAACGCAGATGCCATAGTAAATCCAAACCGGTATGACTGCGCGTTTCCATCAAAATCAATTGCGGGGGTCGGGGTCGCATTTTATTTATTAATCGCTCTTCGAAGTGCACTGCGTGATTTAGGTTACTTTAGTGAAAAACCAGCCCCGAATTTAGCTGAACTGCTTGATATAGTTGCTCTTGGTACTGTGGCTGATGTAGTGGCGCTGGATGCTAATAATCGTACATTAGTACACCAAGGCTTAGCTCGAATTCGAAGTGGTAAAACCCGCCCTGGCATAACAGCGTTAATTGAGGTAGCTAACCGTAATGCATCGCGATTAAGTGCCAGTGATTTTGGCTTTTCATTAGCGCCACGGTTAAATGCAGCGGGGCGGCTAGACGACATGAGTTTAGGTATAGCCTGTTTACTGGCAACAGATATAAACCAAGCAAGGCGCATTGCAGGAGAGCTTGATAGCCTAAATGTTGAGCGCCGTGCAATAGAGCAGGGTATGCAAACAGAGGCGCAAGCGGTACTTGACCGTTTAGCATTTTCAGCTGACTCTTTGCCCGATGCAGTTTGCTTATATCAAGATGATTGGCATCAAGGTGTTATTGGTATTTTAGCTGGACGTTTAAAAGAAAAATACCATCGGCCCACGGTTATTTTTGCAGGTGGTGATAACGGTGAAGTTAAAGGCTCATGTCGTTCAATTGAAGGGTTACACATGCGCGACTTACTTGAGCGATTAAATACGGTACATCCGCATTTAATTAGTAAATTTGGTGGCCACGCTATGGCCGCAGGGTTGAGCATTAATGAGCAACACTTTAGTGAGTTTAAGCGTGAATTTGAACGCGCTGTAAGCGAGCAATTGAGTGAAGAACATAAGCTATGTATTTTGCTCAGCGATGGTGAACTTCCCAATGATTGCTTTAGCATGGAGTTTGCTAATTTACTCAAACAAGCTGGCCCGTGGGGACAGCAATTTCCAGAGCCGGTGTTTGAACATACTTTTGAAGTTATTCAGCAGCGTATTGTAGGTGAAAAGCATTTAAAACTGATTCTTAAGCATCAGTCTGGACGTCTAGTTGATGCCATTGCATTTGGCGTTGATATAAAAGCGTGGCCAGATATCGAAGTGCGCTTTGCGCATGTGGCTTATCAGCTCGATATAAATGAATTTAGAGGGAAGTTTACGTTGCAGCTAATTGTACGTGAACTGCAAAAGAGCTCTTAAAAATATCACTGTTGAGTGTATAAAATACTAATAAAGCGCGCGGTTTTTTGTTAAAATCGGGCATTTTATTATCTAAAGGTAATATTTAAAGATAATAAAGTTATTATTAAAGAAATTTATTGGGTACTTACCGAATAAATAAACGAATAAATAGGCTATTTTGGAGTAACGTAGATGTTTGAAGTGAATCCTGTGATTAATCAAATCAAGGAAATTCGCGAACGTACTGAGCTACTTCGGGGGTACCTTTGACTACGCTCATAAACAAGAGCGCTTAGAAGAAGTTAACGCCGAACTAGAAGATTCAGCCGTATGGAGTGAGCCAGAACGCGCACAAGCTCTTGGCCGTGAAAAATCCGCATTAGAGGCAGTTGTAGAAACAATCGATAATCTTGTTGCAGGTACTGATGACGTTGAAGGTTTACTTGAGCTTGCTATAGAAGCAGAAGATATCGATACCTTTAATGAGACTCAAAGTGAGCTAAGTGATTTAAACGAACAACTTGAAGGCTTAGAGTTTCGCCGAATGTTCTCAGGACCTCATGACTCAAACGATGCTTATCTTGATTTACAATCAGGTTCCGGCGGTACAGAAGCACAAGACTGGTGTAACATGCTGCTACGTATGTATTTACGCTGGGGTGAAGCAAAAGGCCTTAAAGTTGAGCTGGTAGAAGCAACCGATGGTGATGTTGCAGGTATTAAAGGGGCAACAGTGCGCTTTATTGGTGAATACGCTTACGGCTGGTTGCGTACCGAAACGGGTGTGCATCGTTTAGTACGAAAAAGCCCGTTTGACTCAAGTGGTCGTCGCCATACTTCTTTTGCTTCTGCATTCGTTTATCCTGAAGTTGATGATAATATTGAAATTGACATAAACCCGTCAGATTTACGCATCGACGTATACCGTGCATCAGGCGCGGGTGGCCAGCACGTAAATACCACCGAGTCAGCGGTTCGTATTACTCATGTGCCCACCAATACTGTGGTGCAGTGTCAGAACGAGCGTTCACAGCATAAAAATAAAGCCCAAGCGATGAAGCAGCTAAAAGCAAAATTATTTGAGCTTGAGGTACAGCAGCAAAATGCTGAGAAGCAAACCCAAGAAGATGCCAAGTCTGACATCGGTTGGGGGAGTCAAATTCGTTCTTACGTACTTGATGATGCACGCGTTAAAGACTTACGCACCGGCGTTGAAAACCGCAATACCCAATCGGTACTTGACGGTAACTTAGATAAATTTATTGAAGCCAGCTTAAAATCTGGTCTCTAACCACCAAGCTAAAAAAGAGCTAAAAATGACTGATCAAATCCAAGACGAAAACAAGTTAATCGCTGAGCGTCGTGGCAAATTAGACGCAATCCGCGAAAATTGCCCAGCCAACGGTCATCCAAACCAATTCCGTCGTGAACATTTTACGACTGACTTGCAAGCTGAGTTTGGTGATAAGAGCAAAGAAGAACTAGTGGAACTTCAGCATGTTGTATCAATTGCTGGACGTATTCTTGCTAAGCGTGGTCCTTTTATGGCAATTCAAGACATGAAAGGTCGCGTACAAGCTTATGCATCTAAAGATGTGCAAAAAGACTTGAAAGCAAAATATGGTCAACTAGATATTGGCGATATTATTGGTGTAAAAGGCGCACTTAATAAATCAGGTAAAGGTGATTTATACGTAGAGATGACTGAGTATGAACTACTTACTAAGTCACTACGGCCATTACCAGAGAAGTTTCATGGCTTATCTGATCAAGAAACTAAGTACCGCCAACGCTACGTTGATTTGATAACTAACGAAGCAACGCGCGAAACATTCCGTATTCGTTCACAAGTGGTTGAAGGCATTCGTCGCTTTTTATCTGAGCGTGACTTTATGGAAGTAGAAACGCCAATGCTACAAGTGATCCCAGGTGGCGCAACGGCGCGCCCGTTTGTGACTCACCATAACGCACTTGATATTGACATGTACCTACGTATAGCGCCTGAGCTTTACTTAAAGCGTTTAGTGGTAGGTGGCTTTGACCGCGTATTTGAAATTAACCGTAACTTCCGCAATGAAGGGTTATCAACGCGTCACAACCCAGAATTCACTATGATTGAGTTCTACCAAGCATACGCTGATTACATTGACCTGATGAATATCACCGAAGACATGCTACGTACTGTTGCAACTAACGTATTGGGCAGCCCAATTGTTGTTAATACAACAAAAGACGAAAATGGCGAAGTAATTGATTCAGTAGAGTACGACTTTGGCCAACCGTTTACACGTTTAAGTATGGCTGACGCTATCTTAAAATATAACCCTGAATTTGACGCGGCCGTATTCAACGACCCAGAAAATCACTTTGACGAATTAAAAGCGTATGCTAAACAAGTGCACGTTAAGATTCCTGAAAATTGTGTATGGGGCCCAGGTAAGTTCTTATGTGAAATATTTGAAGAGACGGCTGAGCACATGCTTATCCAACCTACATTTATAACAGGCTACCCGTGGGAAGTGTCGCCACTTGCACGTCGTAACGATGACAACCCATTTATTACTGACCGTTTTGAGTTTTTTGTTGGTGGTCGTGAACTTGCTAATGGCTTCTCTGAGCTTAACGATGCACAAGATCAAGCTGAGCGCTTTACTCGCCAAGTAGAAGAGAAAGACGCAGGTGATATTGAGGCAATGCATTACGACGAAGACTATATACGCGCACTTGAGTACGGCTTACCTCCTACTGCGGGTGAAGGTATTGGTATTGACCGCCTAGTAATGCTATTTACTGATTCACCAACAATTAAAGATGTGATCTTGTTCCCGCATATGCGTCCACAAGCTGACTAATACTACTTTTTATACAATAATTAAACGCCGCTTTATAGCGGCGTTTTTATATCTAAATTATCTTAACTCAATACGGGGGCTGTTATTTGATACTGCTATCTCAGTCTTTAGAGTTTTTATCAAATGAAGGTATAACTGAGCAAGAGCGTCAAGCTTATTACCGAGCTTGTATAGTTGAGTTTCAACAACTGGGTTATCAAGATCAATAATTAGCTCAGTGTGATGAGCATTTAGTGTCGATACTCGGTATGGAACAATCACTAAAAAAGCAGGAATTTGTGTGATTGCTGTACATGAATGATGTTTTTTTAGCTGTAATGTGTATTCTGTAACCAGACAAACACTTTTAACAACAAAAGTGTTTGACATATTTTCTGAAATCTTTATTATACGCCCCACAAGACGGAGAGGTGGCCGAGTGGCCGAAGGCGCTCCCCTGCTAAGGGAGTATAGGGTTTGTAGCTCTATCGAGGGTTCGAATCCCTCCTTCTCCGCCATTTATTTTATAAATGGTTGTCTTGTAAAGTAAAGAATGGGCGCATAGCTCAGCTGGATAGAGTACCTGGCTACGAACCAGGCGGTCGGAGGTTCGAATCCTCCTGCGCCCACCATCCTTTACAAACTCGTTTAGAGTATAAATAAGAAATAAAAAGTGGGCGCATAGCTCAGCTGGATAGAGTACCTGGCTACGAACCAGGCGGTCGGAGGTTCGAATCCTCCTGCGCCCACCACTTTTGACTCCTTCTTAGAGTATAAATAAGTAAAGCGAGTTATTTATAGTAGAATGTCTGTTAAGACATTAAAATTAAATAGAATGTGGGCGCATAGCTCAGCTGGATAGAGTACCTGGCTACGAACCAGGCGGTCGGAGGTTCGAATCCTCCTGCGCCCACCACTTTCTATTTAAAGTAACCGACATTAAGTCGGTTTTTTTATGCCTAAAATTTATTAACGTCTATTTTTTAAGAGCTGGCTGTAGCCACGAAAATCCATTACTTGCCACTAAGGTAATATAACCAAAGCGGATTTCCTCGGTCAAGATTGCGCTAAATGTCTCGAATGGCAGTATGGTAAGTAGCACTTTGCTGAGTAAATTACACCCAGCGAGACACGTCAGCGTTGAAACGATAACCTATTGATTAAAATCCTACGCTTAAACCAAATAGTAAACCACTAATAAAAAATAAACTGTTTGTGCTATGGCGTGAATTACCAGGTAGCTTTATTCGTTAAATCGAAAAGGTGAGAGCAACCAAAACAGAAATATAAGTTTGAGATAGTCGATGACTAAACTCCTGAGCCGTATATTTATACGAGGGGTATAAACATACGGCTCAGGATTATTTTGATTCAAGTCTTTATAAAATCATAGTTAGAAAAGTAAGCTTAAGTTGAGTCTAATAGTACGTGGCTCGATAGGGTGAAAATGATTATCTTCAACGCCTTCGCTTGGCTCACCCGTTAAACGAGATGCATAATAGTAGTCAATATCGTGATCGTTACTATCAAACATGTTTAACAACTCTAAACCGACCTTCCAGTGTGTTTGTTGATAGCTAACTAAGCCATTTACTACCGTTAAGGGCTCTGAGCGTTGCTCGCCATCATCAGTCAGTGTGCGTTTACCTATGTGGCGTACGCGTAATGAACTTTGCCATTGCTCGGTGATATGCCAATTTACGCCGGTACTTGCAACTACGGGCACGGCACCTTCTATACGGTCGTTTTCATCTGTGATATCTAATCGTGAATGGGTAAATGAGGCCTCAGCATCTAGGCTTAGCGTGTCACTTAGCCAATAGTAAGCGCTTAGCTCAAGACCGTAACGTTCTGATGCGTCACTCGCTTCGGTGTTACCAGCATCACCTACAAACAGTAACTCCGAGTCCAATGTGAGCCACCATAAGGCCGCAGATATATTAAATTTATTTTGGTCAAAGTAGCGTAAGCCTAATTCAGCGCCATTACTTTGTACTAGTAAGTCAACTTTTTCAGCCACATCTAAACTGACAGGATCTTGCGTAATGGTTGCGCCGCGTGCGTCATTCGAGTGGAACGACTGACCCCAGTTAGCGTAAGCGGCTAAGTTATCTGTAAAGGTGTAATTTAAGCTACCTTTAAAGCTGACTAAGTCATCATCGGCGTTGCCGGAGTTAAGTGTATTATTACTATTAACATCGGCATCAAAATAATCGTAACGTACGCCGACGGTTGCCTCTAAGCGTTCACTGAGTGTGAGTTGAGATTGCCAAAAAGCAGAATAACTGGTTTCAACGATAGCGTCTTCTCTTACCGTACTTAGTAGCATGCGCGCTTGTGTATTATATAAGCCAACTTGATCAATATCGTCTCGGCGAATTTCTACACCGGCAGTATTTTGCACTGGCACAATCCACTGCTGCTGGGCAAACTGATAGCTCAGTTCACCGCCTGAAATAGTTCGACTGTCGCGTTGTCTAAATTGGTCGCCATTAACGGGATCATTTAAAAAATAAGAAAAATTAGAGTATAAGTCCATGTCATAATCAATAACATAGGCACTGGCTTTTACGTGTTGGCCTTGCCAGTTTGCAGATAGACTATAACGGCTAGAGCTACCGCCGACGGTTTTATCTAATGAACCAAGTTCAGTAATAATATCTTGATCTACAGCTCTTTGTGGAATTTGATCGGCCGAATTCCAGCTATTGTCATAAGCAAGAGCTGTAATTGATAAGTCACCACCAAGGGCACTACCTACATAACGTAACATGGCATTTTTTTTATCTACATCTTCGTTTATATCTTGCCAAGGTCCATCGTAACCATGCCACTCAGCGGCACCAATCAACTTACCTTCACCAACGCTTGCACTGCCGAGCATTACAGCACGGCGGTAACCATCTTCACCAACAGCTAAATTAACTTGCTGATGAGTAAGGCTGTCTATTAAGTGGAATTCGGCACTACCCGCTGTTGAAAAATCCCCTTGGTTGGCATCATACGCGCCTTTTTGGTAGTTAATTGTGGAGATTGCTTCGGGAATGATGAAGTTTAAATCTGTGTAGCCTTGACCGTGTCCATGGCCATGGCTGCGCATATTGATTGGCATACCATCAATACTGGTAGCAAAGTCAGTGCCGTGATCAAGGTTAAAACCGCGAATAAAATATTGGTTCGCCTTACCTGAACCACTGTGTTGAGTTACGGCCATACCGGGTATCAGCTCTAACATCTCAGAGCTACGTAACATCGGACGCTCTTCAATTTCACCTTGGCCGATAATACCGCTTGATGCACTGATGGCATCACCTATCAAACCAGTTCGATGACCATATACGGTCACCTTTTCTATATTGGCCAATGCTGCGCTGGAGCTGAATAAGCACCCCGATATTATTAAGAAACTTCGCATTATCACATCCTTATATTAATATTATTAATTTTACATAGATAGCATAATTGTTAATACGAGTCATTGAGTGATTTAGATGCAAAAAATTTGCTCTATATGTAGAATGTGTTATTTTAAATAAAATATTCCAAGATTTAAAAGGGCGAGGAATTTTAATTGTGTTGTCATTATAAACTAAATTTATCTCCGTACTTGCAGTATTAAGCAGTGTGTTACTAGGAAGTAGTTGTTAAAGTGTAGATACTGAAAAAGTAGAAGATAAATAGTTGAAGTCACAAACTTTTATAAGCAAGTGATGTTGGCAGCTCCTGTGTTATCCAGTAATGTGAATAATTTATCACTTGCAGATCACCAAGTAGCTAATAATAAAGTTGTTGGGAAGTATAAAACAGCGAGTGAAGTTGATTATAGTCGGCTTAAATTGGCAGCAGCGTATAGGTGCTTACTGGTAACATTGTGATATTCCGATAGGTAAAGTGTGTTAACAGGCACAATGCTAATTGCTGGCTTGGTTTCTAGCATTAATAGTTATGAAGTATTTGGCCGAGCGGATGGTAACTCTAATGCTATTGTCAGTTATTTTCTAAATGAAGTAGGGCGTAAGTATTTAACTGGGTTATTCTAAGGTGACAGATTAAAGCAGTTAGCGAGTCATCAACGTGAGTCGCTTACAGGTCATCTATACTTGCACGCCAGTGATATTGATGTACTGTTTAATGGCACTGACCATACGGATAATCATCAAGAGGGTGGCATGATGCAAGGGACAGCCAGATGAACACTAATGCACTAGCAAAGGCCCTTGCGCTAAATGATATGCGCTTTGAAAAGCAAGTGCTTGATTCGTTGACTGACGGTAAGCGGCGCGTATGGCAAAAAATAGGTTGGGGGCCAAGTGAAAACTCGCTCTAAAACAAAGATGGTAATACGGGCACTATTTATTTACCAAATATCCAAGGTGGACACGAGTTTACACCGGCGGTGCAAATACAGTACCGAGCCACTGAGCAAAACTTGTCGGCTGCGGGTATGCTAATGCAGGCTAACTTCAACAAGCATTTACTAAATTAAATTGTTAGTACGACTTAACTAGCAAGAACTGATAAGCAACAAACAACAAGCATTAAAATTAACGAGGAACTCTTTTATGCGATATTCTTTTATTGCCCTCTCTATTTCATTAGCAAGTATGGTCTGCGCTTCTACAAATGTGAGCGCCGGACAGTGGCAGTCTGATGTTATTGGTGTTCAGCAATCTCAACTTAATAGTGAACACTGGTTAACCGAAAAAGTAAGTGCTAAGGCAATTATGAGCCAAGCGCAAATTAGTGGTTTTAATGAAAAGCTAATTAGTGACAACAAACATATTGTTGATCCGCTTGACTATGTTACGTCATTATCGGGCGCTAAATTAAAAGAGAAAATTTTTAGTATAAGTTCAGTGCCAAAAAGTACTCGTTTTTACCCTAACGGCAAACAATTAACAGACAAAGACTTTGCTAAATATACTGCAAACCTTAATGTAGACGAGGTCGCTGATAACAACCCAGTTAAATTTGCTGTTGCCGTTAAACGCACCGAACTGCGTACTTTTCCAACAATGGATCGCGTGCTCAATAGTGGTCTTGATGAAGATTTAGATCGCTTTCAAGAAAGTGGTTTATTCCCAGGCGATACCATGGCGGTGTTACACCAAAGCGCAGATAAAAAATGGCTATTAGTTCGCGCTTATAATTACTTAGCTTGGGTGCCTGAACAAGACGTTGCTTATAGCGATAAAGCCACCATCAAAGATTTTAAAGAAGACGATAACTTCTTACTGGTCACTGGTGCAAAAGTCTATACTGCTTATGTACCCGATGATAAAACAGTATCGCAAGTGCAACTTGATATGGGAGTACGTTTACCGTTAATGCCCGCAGATAAAGTGCCAAACTTATTAAATGGTCAAAATACCTATGCTAACTACGTGGTGCAATTACCTACCCGTAACGCTAAAGGGCAGCTTGAGATAAAACCAGCGCTCATTAGTCGCAGCAGCGATGTAAGTAAAGGATACCTGCCTTATACTCAAGAAAACTTAGTTAAGCAAGGCTTTAAGTTTTTAGGTGAGCGTTATGGTTGGGGGCACGATTACAACGGTCGTGACTGTACTGGTTTTGTAGGCGAAGTTTATAAAAGTTTTGGTTTATTAATGCCGCGTAATTCAGGCCAGCAGGGAGGCGGTGAATATGGTATAAACCATCGTTTTGACAAGCAAAGCACCGAGCAGCAAAAGCGTGAAGTGATAGATACCATGCAAGTGGGTGACTTAATTTATATCCCCGGCCACGTAATGATGTATTTAGGTGAGCAAGACGGTCAGCCTTACGTTATCCATGATGTAAAAGGACTTGGCTACAATAAAGCCGATGGTAGCTTTTATTCAAGCTCGCTAAACGGAGTGTCTGTAACGCCGTTGTTGCCACTGCGTCTATCGCAAAAAACGAGCTACCTCGACCGTACTTACAACATTAAACGTATTCGCTAAGGCCTGATTATGAAAATTACTGCAGTTCGCTTTGCTAAATTAAAAGTGCCATTAGTAACGCCTTTCAAAACAGCGTTACGTGAAGTAAGTTTTATTGAAGACTTAGTCGTTATTATAGAAACTGACCACGGTGAAGTTGGCTATGGCTCTGCGGCATCAACGCCGGTGATCACCGGCGATACGCACCAAGGTATGATTGGGGTTATTAAGCAATTTATTGCGCCTAAGCTGCTAGGTATGGAAGTAGAGAACCTTAGTCAATTATGCCAAATTATCCAGTCAACCGTAGTAGGTAACACGAGTGCTAAAGCGGCTCTTGAACTGGCAGTTTATGACTTATGGGGCAAACTTTATAATGCGCCACTTTATAAGTTACTAGGTGGCGGCGCGAAAAATTTACGCACCGACATTACTATTAGTGTCGATAATATTGATAAAATGCTCGCAGACTGTCAACTTGCAGTTGAGCAAGGTTTTGACATTCTTAAAGTGAAAATCGGCAATAATTTACAGCAAGATATTGAGCGAGTAGCAAAAATTTACCAAGGCTTTGGTAATAAAACGCAAATACGCCTTGATGTTAATCAAGGCTGGCAAGCAAAAGAAACGGTATTTGCCTTACAGCAACTTGAAAATCAAAATGTGCAGCTTGAGCTTGTTGAGCAACCTGTGAAAAGTGATGATTTTAAAGGCTTAAAGTATATTACTGAACGAGTAAATACGCCAATTATGGCTGATGAGAGTGCTTTTTCGCCTAATCAAGTTATTCAGCTGTTAGAACAAAATGCGGTTGATATTATTAATATTAAAGTGATGAAAACAGGCGGTTTAAGTCGCGCTATAGAAATTGCGAATATAACCGCACAGTATCAAGCTGATTGTATGATTGGCTGCATGCTTGAAGGTAGTATTGCTGTTGCGGGTGCCGCGCATTTAGCTTCAGCAAAAGCACAGCAAATTAATAAAATAGATTTAGACGGTCCAGCCCTTGGCAAGTACGATCCAGTACAAGGTGGCGTGGTATTTAATGGCCCAGATATCACCTTAAGTGATGCCCCTGGGCTTGGTATAAGCCATATTGATGGTTTAATCGCAATTGACGATGGAGTATGGCCTTTATGAAAAAGACGCTTGCAATAATCACGACCTTTGCGGTTGTAGGTTGTAGTGCTACAAATGATGACATATCAGCTAAAACAGCTGTTATTGATAATAGCCATAAACAGTTAGTGGTGGTGGTCGCAAAAGACAACGAAGCCATTGACGGCACGTTGTATCGTTTTGAACTTAAGAATAATAGCTGGCAACAGCTTGGAGATGCACACCAAGTAGTACTTGGACGCACGGGGTTAGCGTGGGGTATTGGTTTACATCCTAAGCAAATAGGCCAGCAAAAACAAGAAGGCGACGGTAAAGCGCCAGCGGGTATTTTTGAGCTTGGTACAGCCTTTGGTTATTTAGACTCATTACAAACTAACATGACTTACCAAGGTATGAGCGCCGATGACTATTGTATTGATGTTCAAGGCTCGCCATTTTATAACCAATTAGTTGATAAATCAGTCGTTGGTGAAAAAGCCGTAGAAGGTTCGTCTGAATGGATGCGCCGTGATATTTATAGCCAAGACAATCTTTATAAGAAAGGTATTGTGGTTAAGCACAATAGCGAAAATATAAATGGCGCCGGCAGTTGTATTTTTATGCACTTATGGCGTGCTGAATCTAAGCCAACCGCTGGTTGCACTGCAATGGATGAGAAAAATATGGACGCACTACTAGCTTGGTTAGATGAAGCTAAAAAACCGTTATTAGTTAGCCTAACGAAAAGTCAATATCAGCAAAAACAAACCACTTGGCAGCTACCTAGACTTTAGGTAGCGCCTTATTAATATAACTGTTTTAAAATTAAAAAATATAACAGTTTTCTTTTTGTTGTTTTAATGGAATAATATATTCCTTTAGCGATTCTCTATTAGGATAAATAATGAGCGTACAATATACTTTACTAGATTGGCTCGTGTTTGCAGGCTATGGTGCAATCCTGTTATTGAGTGGTTGGTGGTTTAATCGCAAACGCGCAAACTCAAGTCAAGATTTCTTCTTAGGCGGTAATAGTATGCCTACGTGGATGGTAGCCATTTCAGTATTAGCTACCTCACAATCTGCAGCAACATTTATCGGCGGTCCGGACCAAGGCTATCAAGGTGACTTATCTTATTTAGCGACAAATATTGGTGCGTTGGTTGCCGCTTTTATAGTTTCAGTTTTTCTTATTCCTAAGTTTTACCAACAACAAGTTTATACCGTTTACGAATTACTCGAAAAGCGTATTGGCCCTCAAGCGAAGCGCCGCAGTGGTTTAATGTATTTATTTGGTCGAATATTTGCTAGTGGTGCACGTTTATATATGGCTGCTATTGCTGTAGCTATGATCCTATATGGTAACATTGAAGCGCAAAGTGTTATTGTCGCTACATTACTATTAGCTTTAGTGGGACTTTTATACACCGTATTTGGTGGTATTCGTAGTGTTATTTATTCAGATGTACTGCAAACTGTTGTTTATGTTAGCGCTGCGATTGCAGTTATTTGGTGTTTACTGATATTAATTCCTGCTGACTTTTCGACTATTTTAGCAGCTATGAATGAACCGGGTAACGGCGCAGATTCAAAACTTGCAATATTTAAGTTTGACTTAGATTTTGGTCCTAGTGGCGTATTCAATATGGCCTCAGTTTTGACGGGCTTTGTACTATTAAATATTGCTGCGTTTGGTCTTGACCAAGATATGACTCAGCGCTTATTAACCTGTAAAAGTGCCAAAGAAGGCAGCAAAGCATTAGTGCTTTCTATCGTGATGGTTATTCCGGTAATGTTAGTATTTATATTTATTGGTTTACTGCTTTATATTGTGTATCAACAGCCAACGCTTATGAATAGTACTGGTACGCAAGTTGTACAAGAATTCAACGGCGAAAAAATTACTATTTTTATGTACTACGTTTTAAATGAAGCGCCAGCGGGTGTTAAAGGGTTAGTCAGCGTAGGTATTATTGCTGCAGCTATTTCTACTTTAAACTCAGGTTTAAGCTCCATGTCGTCGGTTATTGTGCAAGATTTATATCGGCCATATTTAGCTGCTAAAAATAAGCAGGTTGATGACAACCACTTTGTTAAAGCGGGTCGTTTTGGTATGGCTGTAGTGAGTGCCGCACTGGCTGTGATGGCTATTCTTTGTTACTTTTGGCAGCAATATAGCGATATGCCGCTACTTAAGTTTGCACTTAGTGTCATGGTGTTTTCATACAGTGGCCTACTGGGTGTTTATTTCACGACCTTATTTACCAAGCGCGGTAGTGAAGGATCGGTACTTGCAGCATTAATCATCGGCTTTAGCATTACCTTATTAATGCAGCCATATATGGTTGATTGGTTACTACCAGAAAGTATGCGCTTTTCACTTGGCTTTACATGGCAGTTATGTATTGGCACGGCACTTTCAACGCTTGTGTGTTGCATAGGTAAAGCACAGTCTAAACCTTTAGAAAGCAGCACCACGCCCGAGCAGCCAGCATGAATATAAAGTATTTACTTGCGATTGATGGCGGTGGTACAAAAACTCTCGCCAAACTAATTAATACCGATTCAGCCCAAGAGTATACAGCCCAAGCCGGCGCAGCATCGATTTATAACGACTTTGATGGCGCCGTGGATAGCTTGCAGCAGGTAATAACGCACCTATGTAAACAAAGCGGTGCGACACCTGAACAGATTCTCGCTGTAATGGGGCTCGCTGGTGGCTCATCAACACAGTTAGTAGATCGTGTTAAAGCGGTATTAAAACGGGTTTTTAAACTTGAGTTTGCCAAACTTAATATTGTCAGTGATGCGCATACTTCACTATATGGCGCCAACCTTGGTGAGCCGTGTGTGGTGATTGCACTTGGTACCGGCGCTGTGGGTGCGCGTTTAAGTGCTGATGGCAGTACTAAAATTGTGGCCGGTTGGGGCTTTCCTGTTGATGATTTTGGCGGCGGCGCGCGTCTAGGCTTACATGGCGTGCAGCAATTACTTGAAGATATTGACCGCCATGACGGACCAACCAGCAAACTTACTAAGCAGCTTAGTGAGCAAATAGGCGATAACCGTAGCGTTATTTCCAGTTGGCTACGTGATGCTAAGGCGGGTGATTATGCACGCTTTAGCCCGCTGATTTTTAGTTTGCAAAAGCAGTGCGCGGTGCCGACTCGGTACTTGCCAAACATATCCAAGATGTAACCCAATTAATTGAAAAGTCGCGTGATTCAGCGCAATTACCAACTATTGTGATTGGTGGTTTAGGCGATGTCAGCGTGGCTTTACTTGATACCAAAATACAACAAAGCTTATCTTTTCGTCGAGGAGACTCACTAACCGGTGCGGCAATATTGGCCGCCATAGAGTACGACGAATTAACTAATAAAGGACACTATAATGAGCTCTGAAAATGTCTTTAACCAACAAAGTCAGTTGCTAAAAGAATTAAACGGCATTGTCTCTGAAGGGCAAAATCCAGATACACTTGATATTGATTTACTCGATAGCGAAGGTGTATTGACCAAAATAAATAATGAAGACCAAAAAGTAGCATACGCTGTGCAGTTGGTGATTCCACAAATTGCCAAAGCAGTTGATTGCATTGTTGATGCGTTTAAGGTGGAAGGTCGTCTGATTTATATCGGTGCTGGCACCAGTGGTCGTTTAGGTATTTTAGATGCCGTTGAATGTGCGCCTACTTATAGTGTAAGTGAGCAGCAAGTAATGGGTATTATCGCTGGTGGGGAAACAGCGTTTAAAAAAGCCGTAGAAGGCGCTGAAGATAGCACCACACTCGGTGCTGAAGACTTAAAAGCAATTAACTTACAAGCAAAAGATGTCGTTGTAGGCATTGCAGCCAGTGGCCGTACTCCCTATGTATGCGCTGCCATTGAATACGCTAAGTCTTTAGGGTGCGTTACCGTAGGGGTTACCTGTAACCCAGATTCAGCTGTGATGCGTTTACCACAAGTTGGTATTTGCCCTGTAGTGGGTGCAGAAGCGGTAACGGGATCAACTCGTATGAAATCAGGGACAGCGCAAAAGCTAGTGTTGAATATGCTGAGTACCGCTAGCATGATCCGAAGCGGTAAAGTATATAAAAACCTTATGGTTGATGTGAGTGCCAGTAATGAAAAGTTACATGCCCGAGCTATTCGTATCGTAATGCAAGCAACCGAGTGTAGTCACGAAACAGCTGTTGCAGCGCTTAAAGAAGCAGACCAAAGTGCAAAGCTTGCTACATTGATTGTTTTAACAGGCCATAATGGCGAAAAAGCGAAGCAGCTGCTAACTCAAGCAGATGGCTTTTTACGTAAAGCTGTGGAGTTATAATGGTTAAATATATTCTGAGTGTATGTGTATTGTTACTTACCGCTTGCAGTAATAACGTAACTACGATTACAGAGACTAATTCCACTAAAGGCCAGGCGTTAAGTGTTGCAGCCGCGCAGTATGACATTTATTTACCAGCTTTAAAGGGCAAAAGTGTTGGCCTTGTGGTTAATCAAACTTCACAAGTTAATGGCACTCATATTGTCGATTTACTGCGTAAAAAAAACGTCAACGTCACTAAAATATTTGCACCAGAGCATGGTTTTCGTGGGGATCATGATGCAGGTGCTCATGTAAAAAGCACGGTTGATGAGAAAACCGGCATTGATGTAGTTTCTATTTACGGTAGCAATAAAAAGCCAAATAGTGATGTTTTGAGTGAATTAGATGTGATCATCTTTGATATTCAAGATGTGGGTGTGCGCTTTTATACGTATATAAGCTCGATGCATTATATGATGGAAGCAGCAGCACAAAATGATATCGAGTTTATCGTTCTAGATAGACCTAATCCAAACATTGCTTATGTTGATGGGCCTATTTTAGATCTTGCGTTTCAATCATTTGTAGGCATGCACGAAATCCCGGTTTTACACGGTATGACCGTCGGTGAGCTGGCCAAAATGATTAAAGGTGAAGGCTGGATAGATCAAGCTAAAAAGCTTAACTTGACTGTTGTGCCAGTGGCTAATTATAGCCGTGATATGCCATACAGCTTACCCGTTAAACCAAGCCCTAATCTACCTAACGATCAGTCAATAGCGCTTTACCCGTCACTGTGCTTTTTTGAAGCAACGCCAATTACTATTGGTCGCGGCACTGACTTTCCGTTTCAAGTGATAGGTTACTCACCCGTTGCATTAGGTGAATTTAGCTTTAAACCACGTGCCATTAAAGGTGCTTCAATGAATCCTAAGTTTAAAGATATAGAAGTACAAGGCCAAGATTTACGCAAAGCCACTATTGAAGGGCTCGATCTTGGCTTATTTATTGATGCATACCATAAATTATCAGCCGCTGATGAAACCTTCTTTGAGCGTGCTGGCTTTATGGATAAACTTGCTGGCACTGACAAATTACGTTTAGCTATCGAAGCAGGGAAGACAGAAGCGCAAATAAAACAAAGCTGGCAATTAGACTTAGAAGCCTTTAAACAACAGCGTAAAAAGTACTTGTTGTATAAGTAAAGTTAATCTAAGTAAAGAACACAAACGTAGCTTAGGCTACGTTTTTTATTACCTTATCTAAGTCAACTGCGTCGTAATTTAGTGACCATATGGTTTTACCTGAAACGTTATCAAAGGCACCTTAATACATGGGTAAGCTTTTACTTTTTAAAAGCAGGAGCAATATAGTCCAGCTCTATTTGTAAAAATCCTAGAATACAAAAATCATCTTTATAAAGGCGGTAGTCGCGCTCTTTAGTGCAAAATACAATCGTCGAAACGACTTCAGAATAGTTTAAACCTCGCGCATCCACATTCCCTATATTAGCTTCTGAGCTGCGACGAAACTGTTTATAAATATAAAATGACGGATAAGCAGGTCTTGATTTATAGTTGAGGTTGGTGGCTAACCTAAGGCTGTTTTAAACTTTATTTTTGGATTGATGAGTATGAAAGGGTTTTTACATGAAAAGTAAAAGGCCACTACAATGATTGAAGTGGCCTTATATTTACAAAAGTTTAAGTGCTTAGCTTAGTGAGTACTTAAACTTAAAGCGATTAAAACTCAACATTGAATGAAAGCTGTAAAGTACGTGGGTTATAGTAACTACGGTACTCACCAAACGTTTCAGATGAAACTGCTGGGTTGTTGTTGTAACCTGTTTGACGATCAAACACGTTAAACAAATCAGCGCGGAATTGCATGTTAAAATCACCTGCGATTTTGAAATCTTGGGTATAATTTAAATCTAATTGCCAATGGCTTGCACTACGACGGCTACCAGCAGGCTCACCGTAACGACTTACGTCAGAAGAGTAGCCATAAATTGAGCCATCCCATGCTTCCCAAGGTTTACCCGATTGGTATACAAAATATGCACCTATGTTTGCTTCCCACGGTACTGTGTAGTAGCCATACACTTTTAATAAGTGTGGTTTGTCACCCGAAAGTGTCCCATAGCGATTATCCCACGAGTAACGACCGCGGCCATCACCATAGTACGAAGAGCCAATAAAGTTATTCGCATCGTTGCTTGTAGTGGTGTTATCTTGGTCGAAGTTACCATAGTAATGACTCCATACATACGAGGCGTTTATGTAGCTGTTTTCGCCCATATATTCTGCTTCAAGGCTGGCTTCCCAATATTTTGTTTCGCCGCCATCAACTTCAGCAATTACATATGAACCACCACCAATTTCGTTTTGGATTGCAGCAAGGTCATCAATATATAACCCTTTATCGGCAATGTTCTGAGGAACACCTGACGCATCTACATCTGAGTAATCCGTTAAGCGTGCATCGTTTGGCATATCTTCCCAAAAGTGCATACCTTTACGATGACGAACGTGAGCACGTAATACTAAGTCAGAGCCTACATATTTAGTTGTCCCTATAGTAAACTCATTGATACGACGAGGCTTCATATCATCTTGGAACGCTTTACCTGAAGAGCCTTGACGCGGTTCTGAATAGAGCACATTACCGGCATCATCAAATTCAACCTCAAGTGTCGTTGCAGTATTTCTATCCCATGACGCTGCACGTGCAAGTGAATTTGCTTCAGGGTTGTAGATTGCAAAGTTAGCAAATACCGAGTCTTCACCTGAGTACGTCCACGTTGCACCAATACGCGGCTGCAGCATATCAGTCCAATCGGTTTGATACATTTTGTACTTGTTACCTGGTGCTAACTCATAACCTGACACAGTACCTGATTTTTCGCGTAAACCTTGTCCATACATTGTATCTTGGCTAACAAGAAGACCTAGGTTGTAAGTCCAATCGCCTACTTCTATCGTATCGTTAATTTCAAAGTTAAGACTACGTGTTTCTGAAGTAATTGATGGGACTGTTGTATCGCCATCTAGCGTTAAGCTCATTTGTTGTACGTAAGCCCTGTATGCAACAGGAGCTGAGCTACCCATTTCTAGGCTCTCATCCAAACCACCCACGTACGAAATACTGCCCCAGCCATTTGACAAGCGGGTTAATACTTCTTTGCCTTCTTCCCATTTCGCACCAAAGTGTAGAGTGTGGTATGCATCGCCCCAGTCAAATTCATGCTCTAGGTTAACTTCAAAGCTATCACGCGAGAACTCTGAGTCGTCGTACTGAGAATAAGCACCGACACCGCCACCGCCTTTCAATTGACCATTTTCAGTATAACCATATTGATTAACTAACGGTGTAGCGCCTGCATTAAAGGTATCAATTTGTGCTTGGGTGAAGTCTGTTCCTGGATCATATTCACGAATGCTTGGCACTGCGAAGTAACCCATCTGATCTAAATTATTAATATCTAACTGACCATCAAGCGAAGGCATAACAGAAAGTACAGTATCTGGCTGTGAGCCTGAATCAAGTTCAAATTTGCTGTATTGAAACGAAAGCGTGGTTGCTGAGCCAAGGATCCATGAACCATCAAGTGTAAATATATCTTGATCTGCTGTCTCACCTACGGATACCGAATCAGTTTCATAAGCGCCAATAGAGCGACCTTCAATGGTTTTTTCAGAAGTACGTTGTGAGATATTAAATAACCTGAGATCTGTTTAAGCGATAACTAATGCATTGAGCTCTACGTCAGTTAAATTAAGGTGTGGCTTATTTTCTTTTAAGC
>NZ_JBQSVO010000037.1:0-28812 GCF_052376275.1 Pseudoalteromonas sp. AOP7-A1-14
GGGTAATCAAGTAGTTAGTAATCCATTAGCGGGATCGGCAAGGCGTACTAACGATGAGCAGCTAAATAGCAAGAATGCAGAAAATTTACAACAATCAAGTAAAGATAATTATGAGCACCGATTTGTTGTTGACAATATTGCGCGTAACTTGGCGCCTCATTGTTGCCATTTATCAATATCAGAGCAGCCACATATACTCGAAACTTCAAGCATGCTACATCTGTCTTCAATCTTTACAGGCCAGTTGCGCCAAGGTGCTGCTGATGCATTAAATTTAGCATTAGATTTACATCCGACGCCTGCTGTATGTGGTACACCCACGGATCTAGCCAAAAACTTTATTATCGAGAATGAAAATTATGACCGCCATTATTACACCGGATTAGTCGGTTGGATGGACTCAAAAGGCAATGGTGAATGGGTTGTTACTATTCGATGTGGTTTATTATTTGATAATCGCATGACCTTGTATGCAGGGGCTGGCATTGTCAAAGGCTCAGATGCAGATGCCGAATGGCATGAAACTGAATCTAAATTACAGACCATACTAGGCGCATTTTCAGCTAACTAATTAATTTAACTCAATATCAAGAGTCCACTATATGACTATTCCAGCGATCCAAGATTATTCATTTCCAACTGCCGACGAATACCCAGCGGCAAAAGTTAACTGGACTGTAGAGCCGAAAAAAGCCGCTTTATTGATCCATGATATGCAAGACTATTTCATTAATTTTTACCATCCATCTAGTCCTATGATGAGCCGAGTTATTAAACAGATTTCAGCACTCAAAACATGGGCAAAAGAACAGAAAATTCCGGTGTATTACACTGCACAACCTGCCGAGCAAAGTGATGAGAGTCGCGGGTTATTAACCGATATGTGGGGCCCAGGTTTAACCGCTAAGCCTGAGTTGGCAAACATCGTTATACCGCTTAAGCCAGAACAAAGTGATCGGTTACTCACTAAATGGCGCTATAGTGCTTTTTTCTTATCCGATCTAGCTGAACAGATGATGCAAGAGCAACGCGATCAACTGATCATTTGCGGTATTTATGCGCATATTGGGGTATTGCAAACAGCCGCTGAGGCTTTTATGAAGAATATTAAGCCGTTTGTTATGGCTGATGCTATAGCTGATTTTAGCCGTGAAGATCACTTGTATGCACTACGTTACGTACAGCGCAACCTTGGGGTGGTGAGCACGGTGACTGAAAGTATCGAGGTTGACTCTTTGGTATCTAGTTAACTAAAGCATTATTCGCAGTAAGTAAACCAATGTAATGACACAGTTTGGTTTTTATACGGGCAAGTTTCAGTTTGATTAAATTATTGCAAATGTGCAGTGGAGCATACTGTTTTTGGCGCAACTTGTGAAGATGCAATGTGACTCATAATCACAGTTTTAAGGTTTATGATGAATCAACAACAGAGTAAAGAAATAGCGTGGGTAACCGGTGTTAACCAGGGAATTGGTGCGGCCATTTTTCAGCGTTTTCATGAACAGGGAATGAGGGTGGTTGGTTTTGATATTAGTAAGCGTAACGTTCCTGAGCAGCTGAAACCATTTGTTTATGAGTGCGATGTGAAACAGTCTTCGCGCGTTGATGAGCTATGTCAGCAGCTGCTGGTAAGTAGTCCGCCAGATTACTTTGTTAGTGTTGCCGGAGTATTAGAGTTTAACAAAATAGAACAAGCCACGGTTGCACAATGGCATAACACATTCGCTGTTAATTTGTTTGGGCCGGTTTATTTTATGCGCTGGTTAACACCTCATTTTCAACAGCGACGGGCTGGCAGTATTGTTTTTGTTTCTTCTAATGCTGCACGTGTGCCTCGGGTAGGAATGGCGGCTTATGGCGCTTCAAAAGCAGCACTAACTAATATGGCAAAAACTCTAGCACTTGAATTGGCGCCATATTCTGTAAGAGTCAACTCGGTCTCTCCTGGATCTACTTTTACGTCGATGCAAACTGATATGTGGGTTAATGGTGGTAGTGAACAGCATACCATTGCCGGTGACATGGAAAATTACAAGCTAGGTATACCATTGCAAAAATTGGCAACGACAGCTGACATTGCCGATGCAGTCACTTTTTTAACGAGTGAGCAAGCGGGTCATATAACCATGCATGATCTAGTGGTCGATGGTGGCGCAACGCTTGGTGGATGAAATCATTGCTCCTTCAATTAAAATAGGTAAAAAATGGAATTAGATAAAATAGAACTCGAAATAGCAATTACCGAACAACTAAAACAGACCTTGAAGTTGGCAGATGAAACCATTCCTGTAGCAGCTAATTTGATTGAGTTTGGTCTGCACTCATTGGCTATCATGCAGTTAGTTAATGCTTTTCAGGAAGAATACCAACTGTCCTTGAATTATGTTGATTTTGCTTCAGCGCCTAGGATCATTGATTGGATAGCACTACTTAGCCGTGCACAAAAAAGTGATGAGCAAAAGCCACTAACCGATGGTGATATGATGAGTGATGTGCCTTCATTATCCACTTTCAACCTGGATACTATTAAAAGTCAGCCAGAACTAAGTGAATGTGCGCTGTCAGAAATGCAGTATTCCTTTTGGGCTGGACAGCAATCGACTGCACTATCTGCTCATTTATATGTCGAATTTGACGGCCAAAATATTAATCCTACGGTATTGAACCAAGCAATCCAGGTATTATTTAAAATGCACCCTATGTTAGGTGTGGTTATCTCAAATAATGGGCTACAAACTATTGCCGATGTTGATCCTAATTATCAAATCGAAGTTGATGATTTACGCGATTTTGATAGCGTTGAAATTGCGCAATTCCTGCATCAGAAAAGGATTCGTTTAGCCCATCAAAAATTGGCGATAGAACATGGGGAGGTTATTTATTTTAGTTTAACGCTATTACCAGAACAAGCACATCGACTGCACATTGATGTTAATATGATTGCCGCAGATGCATCAAGTATTTTGTTAATTTATAGAGAATTAGCGAGTATTTATAAAGGTGAGCACACGCAGCTTGCAAGGTGCAATCAGAGTTACTTTGGTTACCTTCACCAACGAGAACATGACAGCACATTAAAACAGACGATTCAGAACGATCAAGCATGGTGGCAAGAGCGGCTCAAGGACATTGCACCACCACCAAAACTTCCCGCTATAGCTGAACATTTTCGATCAGACACATTTGCATGCGATAGCTTACATCACACCTTTTCTCAACAACACAAGCAGACATTAACAGCCCTTGCCAATAAACATCAGGTGAGCTTGTCTAATTTAATGCTAGCGGTGTTTTCTATCACTGTTGGAAATTGGTCCAGCACTAATCGGTTCAGGCTTAATCTGCCAGTATTCAAACGTCAGCCTTATAGTGACAACATTAATTGCTTAGTTGGTGACTTTACCGATCTAGTGATACTGAATGTTGAGTTGCGTGATGATGAACCGTTTAACCTTATGCTGCAAAGACTGGCAGACGAACGTCAAAGAGTACAGCAGCACAGTGCTTATTCAGGTATTAATGTACTAAGAGACTTGTCTAAATTACATGAAGATACGCAAATAGCCCCGATTGTGTACACTTGTGGTTTGGAGCACGGCGAAATTATTCCCGAATCAGTTACACACACTTTAGGTAAGCCCGTTTGGTGTGTATCGCAAGGGCCAATGGTTGATTTGGATGTGCAAGTGGCTGAGCATAATCAAGGAATACTCATTAATTGGGATGTACGTGTTGCGGCATTTAAAGAGCATGTTATCAGCGAAATGTTTTCTGCTTATCTAGCGCTACTTGAGGCATTAGCCAATTCGCCACAACGGGCAGAATTACCGTTAACTATACAGTTACCTTTAACGCAGCGCCAGAAGCGGCAGCTGCATGGCGATTTGTATAGCCATCCGCCAACAATGACAAAATCCTTACATAGTGATTTTTGGCAGCAGGCTAAACATAATCCAGAAAATATCGCGCTGTGTTTTGCTGAGCACACTATTAGCTATGCACAATTAGCAGCTAATGTTACTAATGTCGCCACTAATCTTACTGCTAAGCACGTTATGGCGGGTGATTGTTTGGCAATTGAGCTCAGTGACAGCGAAGCGTATATAACAGCCATACTTGCTATTTTATCGTTAGGGGCCAGCTACGTTGTTGTTAATGGTAATGTGTCAAATCAATGGACTGAGTCTTATAAGAAAAATCAATGTCAGTACTCGGTTACTAACAACCAGACAGTCGCTAGTAACCAGTTCTCTGATGCTGAATTAGTACAGCAGCCTGCTTTCAGTGAAGTGAACTTCACGGTGCAAGAGTTGTTATCGGAGTCATCGCTAGCGTACATTGTACTCGATGCCGAGCATAAAACGGCTCTTAAGGTCACTCATCAAGGAATTGTTAGTAGCTTATTTGATCTCATTACAGCATTTAGTTTTGATCAAACTACTCGTTTGTTATCGCTATATAATCCGTTTCAAAAGTTGGTGGCACTGGACATCTTTGCTACGTTTTCATCGGGCGGTACTTTAGTTCTAGTTGAGCAATTACATAAAGTAACGCCATCACTGTGGGCTCAGTGTATTCAACAGCAACGCATTAATACTTTGCATTGTTCTGCAACACAGCTAAGTGCGCTACTCAATAATGCCAAAGAAAAGTCACTGGCATCATTAGCGTATGTTTTGGCAGGAGTTGAGCCCGTTGCCACGCAGTTGTGGCAGCAATTACAAAGCCATAACCCGAGTGTGCAGTTGGTTGCAATGGCAAGCGCTAAACAAGCAGCGCTTTATACCAGTTATAGTGTTTGCGACGAACACAAGGCTAAACAAACTGCTTTTATGACTTATGGTATCCCTTTACCGAGTATTGGCTGTAGAGTGCTAAGCGAGCAAAAACAAGATTGCCCGGATCATGTCGTTGGCCAATTATGGGTAGCGGGAGCTGCTATTTGTACTGACGATTTATCGTCAGTCGGGGAGTCATTAGCCACTCGTTATGAACAACAGGGGGTTATTTGGCATAACACTGGAAATTTTGCCTATTATCAACAAAATGGTGAAATTCAACGATGTGGTTCAGCATCGCAGTTGCTTGACAATCAGGGCTATGTCATAGAACTACAAGCTATTGCAGCATTGATCGTAAAACTAGATGCAGTGTTAGATGCCTCAGTGCAGTTCGTAATAGATAAAGGTAACAAGATATTAATAGCAGGGGTTGTGGTTGAAAATGATACTGTGCAACAGCATATGATCCATAAAGAATTAGCGAAAACGTTACCTCGTCAGCTATTGCCCAGTCATTATTATTTATCTACAGCCTTACCTGTCAATAGCAATGGTCACATTGATCAACAGGCGTTGCTGAGTGATTGCCTGCAAGAGCGTGAAGCTCAGCAAGCTCGTTCAAATAGCTCAGCCTTACAGCAAGCGGTCGGCTATATTTTTGCGAACACCATTGGCACCGATATAAGTAGCAACAATCTTGATGAAGACTTCTTTAGCTGTGGGGGCGACTCTTTGCTTGCAACTCACTTAGTCGCCGCGGTTAATCAGTATTTTAAAGGGTGTGAATTGACAGTGGTTGATGTTTTTATCGAACGTACTGCAAATAATTTGGCTAATAAAATCAGTGAAAAACTACCTGAAATAGCTAACGATATTGCCGAGGTGTTATTAAAAATATTAAGGAAAAATAATGCGTATTGTTGATTCACAGCCCCTAAATTCGTTACAGCGTGCATATCTATTAGGTCGTAATTCTCAAATTCCACTCGGCGGTGTGGCAATGCATGACTTTAGAGAGTTTTATTGTCACTTTAACGCCTTCGAATTAGAAACTGCCGTGTCGCAATTAGCCGAGAAATATTCGGTTATGCGCACTTTGATTAATGAAAATGATCTAAAGCAAGAAATATTAGCAGAAGTTATATTAAATATTGAGATAGTCGACCTGCGTGATAGTGAACAGCAAAGGGCGCAGCAAGAGCTCAACCAGTTACGGGAAAAATATTCGCATAGTGTGCTGCCGCTAGAGCGGCCACTATGGTGTATGCGACTAGTGCTATTACCAGAAAATATGCGTCACGATGACAAGCGTGCGCTTTTATTTACCAGCTTTGATGGTCTTATTGTTGATGGTTATGCGATTGCCGTTTTGTTAAGTGAGTTGTTTAACGGTAAAACAACACATCAAGTGATGAGCCAGCGACAGACACCGGCGAGCTATTTTACTAACAACACAATTGATAAGGCCTATTGGCAAGATAAATTGGCGAATGTTGACAGTATTACTACTTTGCCTTGGAAGCGTGATCTAGAAACGATTTTTGCACCTCATTACGTACGACAGGGTATTATTATTCCAAAAATGCTCTGGCAATCCATTGCCGCGATGGGAGCTAAACATCAGTTGCTACCTAACTCTGTGTTGAGTGCAGCATTACTCGAAGTGGTTGCATTGTGGGCAAATGAGCATTATTTATTATTCTCTATGCCTATTTCAAATTCAATATTGCATCAACAGCTGAGTAATCATTCGTCATTTATTGCTATTGAATACCGCGCAAATACGGAAATCAGTTTTATTGAAAAGGCACAAGCGCTGCAAAGTAATGTATTAAATGCGATGGAACATACGACGTTTTCAGGGATTGAGCTAGGGAAGCTGCTGGTTAATAAAACAGCGAAAATGATTACCTTACCAGTTGCAGTGACCAACGGCCTGAGTTGGGGAGCAAGCGAGTATGAGCACGTTAACTATGTTTCGGGTGTAACACAAACTCCACAATTAGCCTTAGATATTCGGATCAGTCAAACTGCGAAAAATGATATTGCGATAGATTTTGATTATGCTGAGCAGGCGTTACCGGCACTTGTGATTAGTGAAATGCTGTCTACTGTTGAGCAATATTTGTTTGCTATGTCGAGCTTGAATGATCTACAGGATATAACTCCTCCTGATTTATACACGCAGGTAACGACGAAAGCATCAGGGCTTCCTGAAGGTGAGCCTGGCTCTGAATACGTAGCTGAGGCTATAGTCGAAAATTATTTAGAAAAGATAAAAGAGCATCTATACGGAAACAGTAATCACAACATTGCACTCATTTATGCTGAGCAAAAGATCAGTTATGCAACCTTGGGTAAGCATGTTGCTAAGATTATCAATCAATTATCTGCATTAAATATTAACAAGGGCGATGTGGTTGCTATTTGTTTACCTAAGAGTCCAGAGCATATTGCAGTGACGTTGGCATGTTCACTGAGTAATATTATTTGGTTACCCATTGACATGGAATCTCCAATACAGCGAATTCAATTTATGCTCGCTAATTGTCAAGCTGATCTGGCGATCATTGATGAACCACTTGATTATGACATTAACACTATCAATATCGCTCAGGTTCTTGATAATCCAGAGGTGTCTGAAACGCTCGAGTGTCAGTCACTATGTGATGCTGAGCCTGGTTATTACCTTTACACTTCTGGTAGTACAGGTACGCCTAAATGTGTAGTAATGAACCATTTTGCGACAGCGAATGTGGTAGCAGTAACCAATCAGACATGGCAGTTAACTGAGGAAGATGTGCTGTTTGCAGTGACGCCATTTCATCATGATATGTCGATATATGAGTTATTTGGTGCCATGTCTCTCGGTGCTAGCTTAGTTGTTCCCACTACGGAGCAAACAAAAAGCGCCATGGATTGGAGTTCTCTGGTAGCACAACATCAGATATCGGTTTGGAGTTCTGTCCCTGCTATTGTAGATATGTTACTGGCTTGTGCAGAGCCACGGCAGTTGCTCTCGCTTAAATTAGTATCGCAAGGAGGAGACTACGTAAAACCTAGCGTAATTGAAAAGCTACGCCAATATGTACCTCAAGCTAGATTATTTTCCATTGGAGGACCCACAGAGACAACTATCTGGAGTATTTGGCACGAGATATTAGCCCTCGATAAAGAAATCATTCCCTATGGTATGGCATTGAAAAATAATCGTTACTACATATTAAATGATAATAATCAGCACTGTCCTAATTTTGTTATAGGGACTATTTGCATGTCAGGTGTTAATTTGGCAAATGGTTACCTTCAAGAGGGGGAAATCAATCAACATGATTATGCGATGATCACTAATCCTGAAGGCCAAACGGTACGGGTGTTTAAAACCAGTGATCGAGGATACTTCCGTGATGATGGCAAAATTATCTTTTCTGGTCGCAAAGAGGGTTATTTAAAAATTCGCGGGGTTAGGATCGCGTCAGCTGAAATTGAGTTAAGTTTGAGCAAACACCCTTCTATACGCGATACTATTGCACTTGCTTGTGTAAATCCGCAATATGCCACCAGTGAGTTGGTTGCAGTTTATGTTACAGAGAATAATCAGTCCGTTAGTACAAGTAACTTACGTCAGTACTTACAGAGTAAGCTGCCTAATTCGCATATTCCATCTCGATGGTTACAAGTAGAAAGTATGCCGCTGACGGGAAATCGAAAAATTGACCGAAAGCAGTTAAAAATATTGGCTGAGCAACGTATTTATCAAAATTATACTGATAGTGATTCATCGTATAATGAAGGTCTCCAAAGTGATAAATCATTGGTGAGTAATGCAATTGGACAGCTAGAGAAAATCGTTATCGAAGCCTTTGTTAGTACTCTAGAAACTCAAGAGACCACCAATTTAACTGCACATACTGATATTCTAAGTCTAGGTTTAAGGCCTAAACAGCTTAATCAAATAGCTAAGCAGCTATCACAAGCACTGGCAACAGATGTTGATCTTTACAGCTTAGTTAAAGCAACCACGCTTGGTGATATCGTAAAGGCTTTGTCACATAAAAATAGTCAGCAATCCGAACCGGTTAGTTAGTGAGTTAATTAGGTAGTAGCGGTTTACCATGCTCGTTAAACCGCTAAGGGCGAGCACTGTATATGTGTTTTTAATATAACAGTGTCCTTGCTTTAGGGTATGACTCGGTTAAGCTTTTTTCAATCGCCAGTAACCCTTGGTGTGATTATATTTTCCTATAATTTTGCGTTGATTTCGTAAATAATGTCTGACTTGCTTGGCTGATTCAGATTCGAATGCGGCCCACACAACATCAATCGTTTCAAGCTCCTCTAGCACTGCTAAGACTTCGTCACCTTGACATTCAGCTGCACAAACGACAGTTTGTATATGACTATCTTGAGGCAATGACACATCGTCAAAATAGGCCTGTTCACCTTCAACTGCACTTATTACTACGATGTGCGGTGGCTGCGGGTTCTGCCAATGTTCAAGAATGCCTGCTAAAGCTGGATAAGCAGTTTCATCGGCTATTAATAACGCCTGACCGTCACTCAAATGGGGGTGTTTATCGTCAGTCTCAGAACGACTCATAATAATATCATTAACGCTCAGCGCTTCGCTCCAGAGACTACCTAGGCTACCACCATGGGTAAAAATATCGATGTAACCTTGATCAAAAAACTCAGCATCATCACTACTTTTCCATGACTTACGCAATGTATATAAACGAACATTTTTGTTCATATTATAGAGTAGTTTTTGACGGCTTTGACTTGATAAGTGTTTCATTAACCATATGAAAAAGCGATCAAATACCCCTTTTGACCAGTGTTTTTTTTTGCTTGTCGCGGCTTTTTTAGTTGCTGGCTTTTTCATGCTTTTTAATAAAAAACCATAGGCATAGCCAGGGTAATACTCTGGCAATGGTGTGTCACTTTTAACTGTCAGACGTAACATATTGGCAGTGAGTTTTTGCTTATTGGTGATGGTAAAAAAGTGTTTCCCTGAGCCGCTAAAATCACGTCCTTGTTTGACAATTGCGGCATAGGCTAAATAAAGAATTTGTTCTTCTAAATCACCTTCTATTTCAAACTGTATAAAGCTCTCGATTTCTTGAGAAGTGTTATTTAAGGTTACTTTAACCAATACGCCCTCTTGAAATATATCGAGAATTTTTGCCGATAATATATTTTTTTGAGGTTGATCACTCTGCGCTATGGTTAATAACTCTTCTGTATGATCTTGATTAACATGTTCAATAATATCTAACTTTTTATCTATTTCTTTAATTGGAGTACGGTTGTTCATAAAGTCCTTATTTACACTATGGCGTTATAATGGTGTTTTTTTTGTATCTGTAGCCGCTGAACCTTGCTAGTTACAGGGGGTTGGTTTGCTAATTTATAGGGTAAACCTTCATAACTCAGGTACGACGTGGTAGGCCAATGGCGCAAATCCATTAAATTCAATTGCGCTATAACTTGTTGTATATGCGCCAGTAGATAGCCAGAATAAATGATCGCCAATCGCCAGTGATGAAGGTAATTGGTATTGATGATGCTGGTACATTATGTCCAAGCTGTCGCAAGTTGGTCCAGCTAAAACGACCTGTTGAGTTACCCCCTCCTTGGCTGTTAACAGTGGGTACTTTATTGATTCTCCGAGCGTTTCTATTAAACCATTAAAAGTGCCGACATCTGTATAAATCCATCGTTCGGCGGCGCTTGATTTTATAGATTTATCAGTGATCAAGACAATTTCTGATACTAAAATACCCGCATCGCCGACTAATGAACGACCTGGCTCAATAATGATGCGAGGCATTTTATCTGCAAAACTGTCTTTTAAAAATTGATGGATCGACATGGCATAGGTTTTAAAGTCGTCGGTTTGTTGAATATAATGAGCTGGTAACCCACCACCAAGATTGATCATTTCTAACTGGATGTTGTGCTTATGTTTTATCTCATCAAATAGCGCTCTTGTAGCCTCAATAGCTTGTCGCCAAGTCGCAATATCACGCTGCTGTGAGCCAACATGAAAGGATATACCATAAGGTACAAGTCCAAGCGCTTTAGCTTTGGCGGCCAGCTCTGCAGCCACCTCACAAGAGCAACCAAATTTATTAGATAAAGGCCAATCTGCACTCGACGAGCCGTCAAATAGTAACCGAATATAAACTTTTGAGCCTGGCGCATGCTGAGCGATATTATTCAGATCGGCCTCACTATCAGTGGCAGTGGCAAAAAGCCTGACACCCTGATTATAGAAATAAGCTATATCCACTTTCTTTTTAATGGTATTGCCAAAGACAATGCGCTCAGGAGCGACATTAAAAGCGAGAACTTTATCCAGTTCTGGTGATGATGCAATGTCGAAATTAGCGCCAAGTTTTGCTAATAACTGAATGACTTCATTAGCGGGGTTGGCTTTCACTGCATAGAAGATATCGCTTAAAGGAAATTCTTCAACCATATCGCGATAGCGTTGCTCAATAACCGACAAATCTAAGATTAAAAATGGGGTTGCATGCGCTTTTGTTAGACGTGCTATGTCATTTGTAATTTGCGGATTAAAATAGTGTGGCAATTTCATACTAAGTGTTTTCCAATTTTTGATGATCATTGCTGATTAGTTTGTTGAAAATAGGAGAGTGATAAAACTTGTCACGAGCAAAGAAAAACAACGAGGCTGTTTTTTCTGGTAACTTAATCTTTTTCTGCTCTTCGTAGCCTAAGCCATTGGATAAGCGATGGAATTGTTCGACTTTATTGTCAGGCTCACAGATTATTTTTGTCGTGTCAGGGCTATTACTGAAAATAAAGTCTGCCAATATGGACAGCAGGGGCGCTAAATGGCCACGCCCTAAAAAATGCTTTTCACCGATCAGAAGATGCATACCCATATCATTTTCTTCGGCGCTGTAATAGCGGGCAATACGATCACGTTTACATTCATATATTTCAGCATAGCCTGCGGGTTGGCCATCTATTAGCATGATGTAAAGCCGTTGATGATCATCAGCGAGCATTTTCTCGAAAAATACTTGTAGCTCTAATTCTGGCTTGTTTAATTGCCATTGAGGAATAACATGGTCCGTATGCATCCAGCGGTATAAAAGAGCTAAGTCATCCGGATAGCTGACTTGCTGCAATTCGTAAGTAAGCTTATTCATCGATAGTAAAAATTCGTTTGGCAGTGTGCGTGATAGTGTTTGCATACTTGTCTCCCGTTAAGCTTTAGCCTTTATGTTATTTTTAGCGTTATGCCATTAGTTGCTTAATTAATAATTATTTTGTTACTCAGGTAAAAACTCTTGAAAGCAAATTTTTTGTTCGACGGGATAAACCTCTCTATTGAGAATTTGATTAATTATGATCGAATTTCGGTAGCAGCCCATGCCTAGATCTGGCGCTGAAATACCATGTGTGTATAGGCCAATATTTTGGGCAAAGATATTTTTGTCGTTGTTTAAAGTGTAATCTTGATTGGGAAGCAGGCGCTCTTTATTGTCCCAATTTAGAAGGTGAGCAATGGGGTATAAGCACTCCGGTATCTTATATTCATAACCGAGTGACAAGATGATTATTTCAGATTCTAAAGTAAAATCTTTATCTACATCTTGCTTTGTGCAATATAAGGTAAACAGGTCATCTTTTCGTGCAATTTGATTGAGTTGTGTATTGGTAATTAATCGTGTTGCAACCCCTGATTTTTTCGATTTAATGTACAGCAAATCATAAATATCATTAATTAATGTTAGATTGATTCCTTTATACAATGGCGCTTGTTTATGAATTATTTCATCTCGCTTTTGGGCGGGTAAATTGTAGAAATGGTTAGTGTAATCTGGTGATGTTAACTCTAACGTTAATTTACCTAAATCCATTGCAATGAAACGTTCAGAGCGCGTGATCCAATTTAATTGATATTGATGTAAGTCGATTTCTGTCAGAAGATCATAATATATTTCAGCACCACTTTGTCCGCTGCCAACAATAGTGATGGACTTTTTATCTTTATAGTCTTGCTTGTGGGCTAAATAATCTGCGCTGAAATGAACTTCACCTTTAAATGAGCGACAAAAATCAGGCAAAACGGGACTTGTGCCAGTACCCAGTACTATATGCCGGGCTTTAACTTGCGTACATACATTGTAGCTGTTGCGCGTTTCAACCGTGTAAATCTTTGACTTTTCATCATAACTTATTTTTTCTACATTGTTATCAAAATGCACATTGTTCAGCCGTGCAATCGCCCATTGGCAATAGTCGTTATATTCTGAGCGTAAGATAAAGAAGTTTTCTCGAATATAATGCTGATAGAGCAGCCCTTGCGATTTTAAATAGTTGAGAAATGAAAACTGACTAGTGGGATCAGCAAAAGTAACTAAGTCGGCTATAAAAGGAATTTGTAATGTACTCCACTCAAGCATAATACCGCTGTGCCAGTCAAAGTTACTTTTTTTGTCAAAAAATATACAGCGCATGTCGGCTAATGGTTCAGTCATACAGGCCAAACTTAGATTGAAAGGGCCAACACCAACGCCGACAATATCGTAAATATCATTATTCAATGGACTATCCTATTATTTTGTTGCACAGGTAAGTTGGCGTCTGTTGACTTTGCCGACTTGGGTATATTGGAATTTTTCTACTAGTTCAATTTCATCTGGTAATTTGTATTCGGCGATATTTTTTTTCATCAAAAAGGCGCGAATATCACGCAATGACAAATGGCTAGTGTGATTTTGTTGCAAAATAATCTGTGCTTTTGAGCGCTCGCCCAATAAAGGGTCTTTAACCCCCACAACAGATACATCGCTTACTGCAGGGTGCCCTAAAATAAGGTTTTCTATTTCACTGGGGGTGATTTTTTCACCGGCACGATTGATTTGTTCTTTCTCACGCCCTGTTACGACAATATTCTGATGCTTATCTAGGTAGCCTATATCGCCGGTGTTATAAAAGCCGTCGCAGGTGAAACAATGCTGATTAATCTCTGGCGAGTTATAGTAACCATTAATAGTGTAGGGACCACGTGTGAGAATATAGCCGATGGACTCATTAGCGAGTGTTTCTCCCATTTCGTCGACAACTTTGATTTCGTCATAGCGTGATAGTGGTTTACCTTGCGTATAAAGTATGGTCTGTTCATTATCGTCAAGCTGAGTAAAGTTCACTAAGCCTTCAGCCATACCATACACTTGTTGTAATTTGGCACGCAATTTGTTGTTGATGGACTCAGCGAGCTCAGGGAGTAGCTTAGCTCCACCTACTTGTATAACTGCTAAGCTATTGAGGTTAAAACGTGAAAGTTGCGGTGAATTAATCCATAAATGGACCAAGGAAGGAACCAGCGAGACTTGCTCGATACCCTGTTTTTCAATTAAAGCAAAGCAGGTTGTTGGGCTGGAGTCAGTGGTTAAATAAACGCTGGCGCCGACAAAAAATGCCCCTAAAAAGCCTGGCGAACTCATGGTGAAGTTATGCATAACGGGTAACACGATTAGCTGCTTACTATTACTGTTGAGTTTAGCGACAGCGACACTTTGTTTTACTGAGTATAAATAGTCTGCATGAGTACGAGCGATTAATTTAGGAAGTCCAGTTGTTCCACCTGAAAGCTGTAAAAAAGCCACGGCGTATGCACTACCATTAAACTGTTCGAGGTGCGGTGTATCTTCACTGAGGTGTGTAAATGACTGCGCCAGTATCGTCTCGCTAGTGAGGGTTTCTCTAAACCAAAGTTTAAAGTTAGGTTCCTTAAACCCTTGTGTGATATCTATGGCGTCTTTTGCTGGTTGACCTGCCATATTGATTTTTATGTAACCTACAGCACGGCTATTGATGGCAATATTTTCAATCTCATAAGCCCCGTGCCCGTTTAAACAAAATACAGGACGTGCCCCTATGTAATATAAGCCAAATAGCACTATAAAAAACTCAATAACGTTAGGAGATTGAATAACAACAAAATCTTCAGCTTGAATGCCTTGTTTATGTAAGTAGCTACCATATTTTGCCGCATAGTCATAGAGCGCTTGATAGCTTAAGGTTTTGTCAGCTTGGCTGACTGCGAGTTGCTTGCCATACTGTTGGCTAATCCGCTCAAGTAGTTGTATATGAGTTTCATTTTCCCAGCACCCAGACTGCTGATAGATTTCAGCGCGATCAGTTGGAAAAGGAACGAACCCGTTTTTAATATCTTTGTCAGAAAACATATTTGATAATCCTTGCTGATTAATTAGCAACCTATTATAAGCAGAGGCAGGTCAGTGTTTTTCTAACGTCCATTAACGTTAAATCAAACGTTCCTGCGTTCTGAGCTAGTGATTGAAACACCGTTTCTGTGACATTTTTTATCAGTGCAGCTTGCTCAGGACTATAGTTGCACTTGCGATAAGTCAGTATTACTTTAATCGCCTCATCTGTAGATTGTGAGTTTTCATAGGCTTCAAAATGTAGGCCGAACTTGGCTATATTTCGCTCTGGTTCAAGGAGCTCAAAATCAACTTTATGACCGTTTTCTAATGCAATGGCGGTATTCAAAATATTTTGTTGATGGAACTGAATATATACTTCACATAAATTGTCAGCACTTGTGGCAAGCGGTTGTGCTGCCACTGCTTGTTCAACATTTACAAATGGAACATCGCTGTAGGGTAAAGAAGCATGAATGTCGTCTTTAACTTGGCTGATCAGTTCATTTACTGTGAGTGTTTCTGAAAATTTGACCTGATTTAGTATTACATTGGTGAACAACCCAACCGTATCCTGATAACGAGGATCATCTCGTCCGTAAGTCGAGGTCCCAACCAAGAGTTTTTTACTTGAGCTTAGGTAATAGAGCGCTAAAGATATCGCTGCATAGATGACATGAAACAGCGAAGACTTGTTTATTTTTGCTATTTTATTGAACCCAGTTGATACGCTGTTAGTAAATGAAAACGTTATAGAATCGCCTGTAACTGACTGCTCATTTGCTTTACTCTGTTGATAAAACAAGGGAGAAGCTTGTTCAACTTTTCCTAGATATTGTGACCAGTATTGTAAATGTTGTGCCGTGCTGTCCGACTGGTTTTGTGCTAACGCGTATTGGTGAAATTGCGCAACGGCTGCTTTCCATGTTGGTTTTTTACCCGTAACGTATTGGCTATAGGCGTAAAATAGATCATTAAATAGTACGCCGGTAGACCATTCATCGAAGACACTGTGATAAATTAATAAACAAAGATAGTGTTGTCCCTGCTCATCGTAGACAAATCGAACTCTAAGCGGTAATTCATTGAATAGATCAAAGCTGTAGTTTGCTTCTTGAGCCAATAACTCCGAGGCGCTACTTGCTCCTTGTGTCGCAGAGGGGAAAAACCATTGAAAATTATTGATACTAGAGGCTGCAATAACCCGCTGTAAAATGGTTTCGTGCTGATCCTGAATAAGTAAAGTACGCAAGGCATGATGGCGAGTTATTACGTCAGTGAATGCTTGATGGAAAGCATCTTCGTTAACCTGCTCTGACAGTTTAAGTGTAAAAGGTATATTGAACATGGAATTACGGCCATTATCAAATGTTGCCATATAACTCTTTTGCACTAATGATAGTGGCGCAATGATTTCTTCGTCAAGATAGGGGGTAAGCTCAGTGGTCAATGAATGATCTGAATACTGGGCAAACTCAGCTAATGCGTGTGCGGAAGGTGCACTGAAAAAATCACTAATGGTGATGTCAATTTGATGCTGAGTTTTTAGTTTGCCAATAACACGTGTAGCGAGCAGTGAGTGACCACCTAACTCAAAGAAATCATCATTAATATCAATTACTTGATGGTTAAGCACATTTTTAAATTCGCCTAGAATAGCATTAACAATGAATTGCCGGTTGACATCCATAGTTTTATTTAAAAGAGAAGGCCTGTGTGGCGTCGGATCGTTGTTTGCCAGCATAGATTCACGGCTGAATAATGGGGTAATGGCGATGTTGTCGTCAATCTGAATTTTCTCTATAAAAACAACAAACTGTTCAAGCAAAAATGCGCCTATAGTGGTTGAAATAGTGTCTCCCGTCGTTAGTTCCAGTCGACCATGGCCATCACTTTCAAATTGAATCGCCAAAGTTATATCGTAGTCAGAAGCTATTGGTGGAATAGCTAACGTTGCTACCTTTATACCATCAAGCTTGAGATAGTTAGCGGCATCATCTATTTGGGTAACTAAAATGTTGGGGAGTGAGTGCCTGGGGGTTTTGGTCGCAGAGAAAATTTGTTCAATCGGTAAGTTATGAGCAATACCGTTGAGCAAATTGTTACGTAACTCTGTGATTGCAGGCACAACCAATTGTTCAGAGTTAGTGATGGTGACCGGAATAACGTTGGAACTAGACTCTATTTGGTTTAAATTGATAATTTCATTGGCGCTTATCACTGGCACTAATAAGTCAATAGCCGTTTTCTCAAAGAGTTGATTTAGGTACAAACCAAACAAGGTTAATAGTGTTTGAAATGCAGAGGCCTGCGAGGCTATGCTTAGTGCTTCGATTTTGCTGGTAGTAATGTCTGTGTAAAACCGATTCGCTTTTACTGTTAGTCGCGTAATTGGTTTAGTGGCAATGTTATACACTGTTGTATTGTTGTTCTGTGTTACGTAAAAAAGCGCAGGTAAAGTTGTGCGAGTAAATCCTTGCGGATGTTTGTCGGCCCAGTATTGTTTGGTCGTGGCGACATTATTTGCTGTTGTTGAAGCTGTTTGAATACCGAGAGGAATGTCTTCTTTTTGGTAGTAAGCATTAATTGCCGTGAAAATAGGCTTCCAAGCACTATCATCAAGTAAAATGTGGTGACCTAAAATGGCTAATACAACTTCGTTGTCAGACTTTGTCAATAACCAAAACTTAATTGCTGGTTGAGTTGCTAAATCGATAGCGATACTTTGCTTTTGTAATAAGAAATTAATGGCCTCATCATCTGTATTGATAGTAATAATATCTACTTGGAAAGTTTGTGTCGTGTTATGAGTTTTGATTAACTCACCGTCGCTATCCAATGTATAAACTACATTCAGGTTTGAATCGCCTTGATAAAGGCGTGTTAATGCATCAGATAACTGTGTTAGGTCTATATTTCCGGTGAGCTTTAACGCTGCTGCGAATGGCCCTGAAGCGGCTAATGGATCTTGTTGGTGTAGCATCCAAGCCCGTTCTTCAGCGCTAGAAAGTGATTGTTCATTTTCGCTATGATTATGTTGAAAATGTTCTTCGGTTACTGTGTTGATAATCCCTAGACTCTGTAATTCTTTTTCAAAATCATCGAGTTCTTGCGAATTTAAAATTGACTTTTTCGTCATCCTCTCAACCTTCCTTTTTATTTTTTGAACGTTATCCAACTCATACAAATGGTAAAATAATTACTGCGTGATCAATGAAGTGAACCGCTTTATTTAGCTATTTGGTGTTCTTGCAGCGCTTTAAATTTATGCACAATAAAGATGATATACGAACGCTTGTTAAATGCAAGTAATTATCATTTGTGTGTTCAGTTGTGTTTGGTGGCTTAATCAGCTAGGATAAGGCTCTGTTATCAAGTTCATGTTTGTTACTAAATAGCTAAATGAATATTCGTTTTCTGATACACGACTTGGCTTATAAGTTATTGGAGTAGCTAAAGTTTGTACGTCTTATTTTGCAAGAAAGTGATTATTGAAGCGGCTTTTTGTCATCTTTTTTATCCACAGGAGGCGGATATATGCCGCTAATTTCTACTATTTACCGGCCACTATTGGCACTTGCCTTACCACTAATATTTATTCAACTATGTCAGGCCTCTCTTGGCCTAATAGATACAATGATCGCGGGGCGATTTCATTATAATGACTTAGCTGGTGTTGGTTTGGGCAGTAATATGTGGACCCCTGTATTTATTTTATTTACCGGTATTATGTATGTGTTAGTTCCTAAAACTTCTGAACTGGTTGCAAGCCATAAAAGAGATCAAATATACCGATTATTTCTACAAGGGAAAAAAGCTGCATTTTGGTTGGCTATTGTTGGTTTTTTATTAGTGCAATTACTGGCTTTTTTGGCGCCTTGGATGATTGCAGATGCAGCAGTGGCAACTATTTGTAAAAATTATTTGCATAGTGTTGCCTTTGCTTTGCCTAGCTTGGTGTATACGTTACTTTATCGATTTATTAGTGAAGGCAATAGTACTCTGCTTCCTATAATTAAAACTGTTATTTTTTTATTAGTTATTAATACGCTATTAAATTTAGTACTGGTCTTTGGCGTTCCTGGTTTGGCGGGGCTTGGAGGTGCGGGATGTGGCGTTGCTACCGCAATTAGCGCTTATATAGCCTTCTTAATGATGAGAAATTGGGTGCAAAAATCAGTCCCTGAAGTATCTCAAAAAACGCAACGAAAGAGCCGTGATAATGATGCGAAAAAAATACTAAAAGATGGCTTTCCAATTGGCGTCGCATTGGTAGCAGAAGTACTGGCATTGACGACACTGGCATTTTTTGCATCGTCGTTGGGTGTTAAGCAAGTAGCTGCGCATCAAATTGCAATCAATATAGCTATGGTTGCTTTTATGATCCCTTTGGCGCTTAGTAGTGCGACAACGATTCGTATTTCAAGCTTTCCTAATGCAGCCGATTACCTAAGTCGTCGATTAACTGCCAAGGCTGCTATTTATATTGCTTTTTTGTATGGTGTAATTGCCGCTTTAGTGATTATGACTTTTGGTCAATTGATATTACAGGCTTTTAGTCATGATGAAAAAGTACTAATGTTGGCGAGCGGTTTATTACTCTATGTCGCTCTTTTTCAGCTGTTTGATGCAATTCAAATTGTTGCTGCTGGTATTCTACGTGGCTTACAAGAGTTTATGAGTCCGTTGTTAGTTATATTGGTGGTTTACTGGTTTGCCGTGGTGCCATTTAGCTATTTTATTGTTAATTATGGTTGGTGGGGTAATCGCGCCGGAGTTGATAATATATGGCTCTTGTTAAGCACTGGATTGGCATTAGCTGCGGTAGTTCTTGGTATCAATAGCTTTAAAAGAGTGAATAAAAAAGTAGATTTGTTCGTTGTACCAAGAGCATAGCTGTCATTGGTGTTGTAATTTTATATTTGAATATTTACTAAATAAGTGAGCTGCAGCTTCTCTTCGCTGATTAATGATGTTGTTGCTTCCATAAGGACGGTGTACACCCAACCCAGCGAGTGAATGCTGCTGAAAATTTTGCCGGATTAGCGTAGCCAACGGTTGTCGCAATATTCGTAATAGAGGTGCGCAGCGCTAACAATTCTTTTGCGCGTTCCATACGTCTAATAGTTAAGTATTTATAGGGTGTATAGCCTGTTTCTTGGCGAAACAGGCGAGTTAATGTTTTTGTATTCAACCCCGATATTGCTGACAGTTCGCTAATGCGAATATCATCACCAAGGTGAGCTTCAATATAGTCAAAAGTATGATTTAGTTTAGAAGCACTTTTGGTTGTTAAACAAGTCGTCGATTTTGTTACTAAATGGTGTAATGCAAGCGACAAGCCATGTTCAAAAAATGCAGATGTACCGCCGTGAATCTCGGCGTCACGCAATAAAGCAATCATGATTGCAGAGACTAGTTCATCATTAAATAAATGATTACTAATCTGTTGTAAATCTTCAGCCGTTACTTTTTTGCCGTGACAAGCTGGGAGTTCATGCAAATTAAAAGCAATGCCTAACATTTCCATTGCTGGCGTAAAACCTTTCGCTGTTGGGCTTGGAAGAGCTAAGCCTAATCGACCGGGACGCCAAATGTCATCCAATTTCGTTTTATCAGTTATTCTTTTGGTACGTCCTCCTCCTGTTATGCACATGCCTAGTATGGCATAGGGTTGCTCACTACCGTTGCCAACAAAGGCGTCAAATTGACAATGACATAACGCGATAGAGCCAGAGGGATTTGAGATCAGAGTCTTAACAACTTTGCTAAACATAGGGAGTTGTTGGTGCCATGCATTACGATTATTTAGTCCGTTGTTCATCTAAAAGTATCTTTGTCGTTTTTGGATTGATCCGAAGCCTTTTCGGAGTTGAAATAAATACTACAACCAATGATAATGATTTTCAATCTCATTATTATCATATAACAACAAATATAGCCCTATACTATTCCAGCTAGGAGGATAAGTGAAAAAGATACACACTATTTTGTGGTCATTACCGCTAGTAACAACAATGACGGCGACTGTTAACGCTGCTACTGAAGAAAATACTGTATCGATAGAGAGGATCACTGTACAAGGTGAAAAAACCTCGCGTTCAATACAAGAAACGGCATCAAGTGTTCTCGCACTGACAGAGCAAGAATTAAGAAATATGCCGGGGTTAAACAGTACTAATAACTTGTTAGATAAAATTCCTAACTTAGTTACCGTGGAACCAGGTAATGAGGCCCCGACAGTAAGGGGAGTTGATGGCACTGGACCTGCCTCAGGCGCTAATGCATTTTTTGCTGGTACTCGTCCTCGGTTAAATTATCAAGTTGACGGACGCACTTTAGGTTTTAACGAGTCTTTATTCCAAAATTCGAGCCTGTGGGATGTTCAGCAAGTTGAAGTTTATCGTGGTCCACAAAGTACCTTGCAAGGGCGTAACTCAGTTGCAGGTGCAGTAATAACAACGACAGCAGAGCCAACTTTTTATTGGCAAGGTAAAATACGCGCAATGGTGGGGGGACAAGATAAACGGGTAGGTTCTTTTGCATTATCAGGCCCTTTGATCGACGATGTATTAGCCTTTCGATTAGCTTATGATAATCAGTCAAGTGAGACTGCGGTAAAGTTTTCTCCGTATGCTGAAGAGAATGAGCCAAACCTTTACGAAAGTGAAGTGATCCGCGGCAAACTGTTATTCTCTCCTAACGATGATATTCGTTCAATATTAACGATTGGACGAACCGATGGTAAAGCGCCTCAGTCTGAGCGGGTGGTACGTCCTTTTTCAGAGCGAGAGGCCGAATTTCCTAATCAACCTACTTTTCGCTCTATAAACACTTATGGTATTTGGGATACGAATTGGCTAATTTCAGAACAAATGGAGTTTGATCTCAATATATCTAGAACGGATTTTTCTACTGAGCGTCATGCATTAACAGGCCAAGGAAACCTAACCCTCGATGGCAAGGAAACGGTTATTCAACCCCTTTTAAGAATGACGAGTCAAGATCAACGTTTATCGGGATTTATTGCGGCTTATATTTTCCGCACAGACCAAGATGAATACATTGATTTATTTGCTGGCGGGACGTTTCGTGATGAAACGCAAAGTGATGCCGTTTTTGCTGAGCTAACTTGGCAATTTAATGATGCCGTTGATTTAACCCTCGGTGCCCGCTATGAAGAAGAAGATCGTTACCGAGTTGGTGGCGCAGGGCCGTTACAATTGGATTTTTCTGAAAGCTATCGAGAGTTTTTACCAAAAGCAACCGTAGCATGGCAAGCAACTGACGAATGGAGCATCGGTGTTACCGCAGGCAAAGCCTATAACGGCGGTGGCGCAGGTATTACTTTTGCACCGCCTTTTGAAGCCTACAGCTATGCGGCTGAATTTGTCACAAATTATGAAATATTTACTCGAGCTAGCTTGCTAGATGACCAATTAACTTTTAATTCTAATATATTTTATAATCAGTTTGATGATATGCAATTACCTTTTTCACTGGGGCCACGGGCAACTGTTATTCGTAATGCTGATAAAGCGACAACCTATGGTTTTGAGTCAGGTATTAATTATGCATTCAATCAGCATAATAACGTTTATTTAAATGTAGGTTTATTACAAACTGAAGTTAATCGTTATACCGACTTAACGATACAGGGCAAAGATTTTGCCAGAGCGCCGGCTTTTTCTACTGACTTAGGTGTAACGAGTTCGCCAATAGATGCTCTAGTCGTAAGTGCTAACATTCGTTATACCGATGCGTATTACTCTGACGCAACCAATACGCCTCGCGGAAAAGTCGATGCGTATGCTGTTGCAAATGCACAAATTGCTTATACGTTTAATGCAATACGCTTTACGATTACCGCGGAAAATATTTTTGACAGTGATAGTGAAGTATCGATCTTGACTGGTGCTAGTAGCGACACTGATGCGGCAACACTCCTTAAGCCACGAACATTAACAGCAAGCGTGGAGTATAATTTTTGAACAATCGTACCCTGTAAGGCAATAAAAATGCGCCAACGTACTTAGCGTTGGTGCATATCAAACTAAGCGCTATCAATTATCTGGTGAACATTATCATACATGAACAATTTACTTTAACGGCTGAGTTAAAGGCCGAATACCAAAGCCGAGTAATTGAGTATGCACGTCAATTGCTGCAATTTGAATCGGTAACACCTGATGACGCGGGCTGTCAAACATGGATTGCAAAAAAGTTATCTATGCTGGGAGCTAAAATCGATACATTTGAAAGTCATGGGGTGAGTAATCTAATTGCTGTTATATCCAATGGTGATGGACCCAATTTAGGTTTTTGTGGACACACGGATGTTGTGCCCGCAGGTAATCTTGATAAATGGCAAGCACCACCTTTTGCAGGTGAAATTAAAAATGATTACCTGATCGGTCGAGGCATTGTAGACATGAAAGGAGGTATTGCCGCTGCGTTAGTTGCAGCTGAGATGCTAGTACTCGAAGGGAGCTTTGTCGGGCGACTCTGGTTTTTAATTACCAGCGATGAAGAGGGCGATGCTTTATTCGGCTCATGTGAAATTGTAAAACACTTTAAAGATGCAAAACAGGACTTGGATTATTGTATTGTTGGAGAACCGACATCAATAAAGCAATGCGGTGATATGCTAAAGATTGGACGCAGAGGAGCGTTGAGTTTTGCCATTCAAGTTAATGGTAAGAGTGCGCACGTTGCTTATCCGACTCAAGGCATTAATGCTATCCATCATGCCTGTAGCATTGTAAAAGATTTAATGAAATTTGATTGGGATAATAGAGATAGCAATCAGTTTGGTACAACAATGCAAGTCACTCATATCGACTCAGGCCTATGCAGCGATAATGTCATTCCTGATACTGTGATAATTAATTTAAATATTCGTTATACCACGGCTTATAGTGAAGATGATCTTATTCATTTAGTTACTCATATTGTAACGCGAACGACTAACGATTTCTCACTAACGACATCACATGCTTGCAATCCTTATTACTCTGCAGAGAATAGTAAAAATAAGCTTTCGCTAATAAAAGAATGCCAAACAGTAATTAATCGATGTACCGGATTATTTGCGAAAGCTTCAACGTCAGGAGGAACTTCCGATGGCCGGTTTTTCAGCGACATTTGTCCGCAAGTAATTGAGTTAGGTTTAACTAATGGGACCATCCATCAAGAAAATGAACGTGTTCATATTAGTGAGCTTAGCAACTTAACAAATATTTATTTTGCGTTATTTAAAAAGTTACTTTGCAAACAATGAGCTAGCTTGGCTTTTGTATTTCTAAATATATATCAAACCTGATAGTGCTTTAATAAATTATAATCAAAAGCTAAAAGTTAAAAATAGAAACTGTTATTATTTTTGTTTTCAAATAGGGTTTAATGAAGATGAAGCCTTTCGTGCTATTACTTATTTCATTGGTAGTTATACTTTTTAGTAGATGTGTACATGCAAGCCCGCAACCCATTAACCCACAACGAATTGTGGTTGCTGGCGGCTCAATAACCGAAGTTATTTATGCGCTTGGCGAGCAGCAACGTATTGTTGGTGTTGATAGCAGTAGTATTTTTCCTGCTGCAGCCACCACACAGCCTCAAATTGGCTATGTGCGTAAAATAAGCGTTGAGGGGATATTGTCATTAAACCCTGATCTTATCCTTGCAGAGGCAGATATAGGCCCGAAGAAGGTGGTTGAGCAATTAAAACGTACCGCTGCGAATCTGGTTATTTTGCACGAAAATGATAGCTTCTGGCGGATTGAAAATAAAATAGAACAAATAGCCAGCCTGTTGCAAGTCCAGAGCAAAGGAACGGAGTTAGCGCAAGCGCTAAAAGCAGATCGTGATGCCTTAACGCATATTTTAAAACAAGCAACGACTAAACCTAAAGTGTTGGTTATTCGCAGTGATCAACTCATGGTTGCAGGTTCTGGTACTACGGCAAATGAGCTCGTAGCTATTGCTGGTGGTAAGAATGTGATGGCGTCAAGCGTGGCTAACTGGCAGGCAATATCGAGTGAAGCGGCGCTTGTACTAAACCCTGATGTAATTATTACCATGAGTATTGGTGGGCATGAGCAACCATCAAGTTCTGAGTTGTTAAACGCGTTTAAGTTCTCCAATGCAGTTAAAAATAAACGCGTGCATAATTTTGATGTTGCCTATTTGCTTAGTATGGGCCCTAGAACGCCGCAAGCTCTTGTTGAATTAGCACATACTTTTTATCCTCAAGCGCAATTACCTGATGGATATCAATATAGATTTTAAAAATCAGCTGCTAATAGTGCTAAATAGTCTTAATTCAATAGGTTAAGTCGCTAATGCGTGAACAAGCGTCTCTATTTGCATAAAGTTTGTTTGCTCAAATGTTTTATTGTGGTTTGATGTTGTCATTAGCCAAGTATGGGCATCATCAAGTGATTTAACGACAGCACCGGGTATACCAAAGGCTTTTTGTACACTCATTCTTTGCATTCGTTCAAATTGCTGTTCTGGAACCACAATAAGCATTGCTTGAACATATTGCTGCATTTGCTCTGCCGCTCCCTCTTTTAACCATTTTTGCGTAGCGGGCCCTGCTCCTTTTGGATGCTGTAAAGACTCTTCATCGCTGTAAACACGAACAACGACAAAAGGCTCCGTTTTTTTAAACCACTCATCCCATCCGTGCAATGAGTTTAAATGCATCTCGAGGGTGCATCCGCCGCGTGCAACGGTGACGGCTAATGGCCAAAGGCTATGATCGTGCTTTAGAATTGCCATATTGCATGAATCCTAGTTATTGTTTTTATGAAGGGTTACGGCAAGCGAGCCTGCCGTGTAAATTATTAGTTAGATCAAAATGTATACTGTAAACCTGCGCTAATGGTTCGAGGTTGAGTTAAAACTGCTTTATCAAAATGGCTGTCTGGTTCATTGCTGTCAGCAGGTGCTGTACCTGGGTATAGCGCAACAGGCGCATCTTCATCAAAAATATTACGTACTGTAAGGTACAATTTAGCTTGCTCTGATATTGAGTAACTTAAGCTGGTATTGAAGGTGGCAAATGCGCCTGTTTTACTGCCTTCATCGTTTGAAATATTGGTATACCAACCATCAGTGTACTGACCGCTCATATTAACAACCCAGTTATTTGACTGCCATGTCCCGCCTAACTTCATTGAAGCAGAAGGAACCATAAACAATGAGTTACCTTCTAAGCCTGAGCCTGGATAATCAGTGATTTCGGAGTCTAATAGTGCAAAGCTACCGTACAAATTAAATTGCTCATCAATACGCCAATCTGCGCTAAATTCAAAACCAACAGTGGTAACTTCGTCTGCGTTTCTTACCACATAAGCTTCATCACGCGTATTTTCGGTTGTTAAATCAAAGGGTAATTGCATGTCTGTATATTGCGAGTAAAACAGGTTTTGCGATGTGCTGATGTTATTATCAGCCCATTGTTGTCGACCATATAATTCCAATGAGTTTACGTATTCTTCGTCGTACTCATAGTTTACAATCGGTGCGCCAAAAGAAATACCACCACCCCCTGCGTTATAGCCACGAGATAATTGCAAGCCAATGGTATGCTCTTCATTAACTTGATAACTAAGGCCTAGCTTTGGTAACAGAGCGCTGTAATCATTATCTGATTCAATTTTAGCTATTGCCCTATCTGGATCGCCACCTTCACGTTTGCGGTTTTCTTTTTCGTAGCGTAAACCCGCGGTTAGTTCAAATTTTTCATTAAATGGAAATGCGCCCTCTGAGTAGATTGCAAAATTATTAGAATCATCAGTAAAGCTCTGTTTGACAATAAACTGAATCCAATCATCTTGCTTAGCGCTATAGTAGCGGCTACCAATAACCCATTGTGCGCCGTTATCACCTTGATAACGTAAACGAGGTTCAATCACATATTCTTTCGTATCAACATTAGCTTTAGAGCCGTCTGGTGTGGATTTACGCTCAAAATTAAAATCTGTTGCTGATGCCGTCACTTCTAGCGCTAGTTGTTCATTTATTGCTGCGTTATATTCAACCCCCACGCTTTTCGTATGCGTTACATGTACAGGCTGTTGTGGAAAATTAGAGCGTCTTTCATCAAACGGGTAATCAATAATTTCACCATTTGGGCCGGTGTATTTATTGTCAGTAAGGGTAACAACGATGCGGGTATCATATTGGTCGTTACCCTCGTAAAGTAATTTCCCTCTAATTGCGCGGCCTTCCATCTCGGCTGGATTATCAACATCTGGGTAAGGTTCATAATCAACAGGGGAGCGACGTTCAAATTGGTCGGCAGCAATACGTACAGAAAACTGCTCTGTAAGCGGTTGATTATAAGTGGCAGATAGGCGTTTTTGGTCTAAATTCCCACCTTCGGCGCGAATTGTAAACTGTTGTTCGAATGTTGGATCTTGCGTTTCAACGCGGATTGTACCTGCGATAGCATTGCGCCCAGCGAGCGTACTTTGTGGCCCTCTAAGTACCTCAATCTGATTGAGATCCCAAATGCCTAAGTCGCCAAATACTATTTCGTTATAAGTAGCTGAGCGGCCGTCAATTTGCCAGTTTAGCCGTGCCCTGCTGCCGGCAAAAAATGCATTGGCATTTTCAGCGGCGCCAGTACCGTCAATCCCTCTTACTGTTGGCGCTTTGCCTGTGCCTGTAACCATAGTAATATTAGGGATCTCACTTAAAACATCTCTTACGGTTCTAAGTTCAGGGCGGTTTTCAAGTGTTTTGGCATCAAAAACAACAACACTATTGCCACTTTGTAGCAAGCTTCTTGATAACAATTCACCGGTAACTTCTATGACAGTCATTTGATTTTCGGTATTAGTTTCATCAGTATTTGCTAATACAGTTGTTGATACTAATGCTGCAACAGGGAGTAAGATTTCCTTAATTTTCACTTGTAGTTCATTTATTTAATAATAACCATTATCAATTGTACTTTTGTTACTTGTTTTGCGCAACGACTATATAGTTACATTTTATTTTGCTGGTTGTTGGTAATAAGTTGGCTAGCTTGAACTTGAAAAGGAATGTTAAATACGCACTTGAACAAGTGCGTATTAATGGTGTAACTTTATCAATTATATAATTTTTAAAGTGTTAGTTTTACTAAACTACACCTTAAAAATTGTACATTACCCGCAGGCTATAATTTCGTGGTTCCCCATATCGCTTGGTGTAACCTGACACTTTAGAGTAATACTCTTCATCAGTCGCATTTTCAATATTTGCTTGTACTGTTAATGCATCTGTTACGTTATACGTAGCGGTTAGGTTAACTAACGTGTAAGCATCAAGAGGTACAAAATAAAACGCATTGTTACTGTCTCTTAGGTAACCTTGGTGCTCGCCCGTTCTATTCACTGATACCGCTAAATTAAGGTCATTACTTAGTTGGTAATTTGCATTTATTTTAAACATTTCATCAGCAACAATTCCACCTTCAGCATCACTCACATTAAAGTTGGTGTAAGAGGCCATAATAGATAAATCCTCCGTTATGTAGCCAGATACTTCTAACTCATATCCTTCAGAGGTCATCCCTTTAACTGCTTTATAGACAAGGCTTTGGTCTGTCCATGTGGGTACATTATTCATATCTATCTGAAAAACATTGAAATCGATAGATAATGCATTGTTGATAAATGAAGACCTTAATCCAATCTCTTTATTTTCTCCAAAAGCAGGGCCTAAAAGCTCTGCGTTAATATCACGCTGCCCGCCAAAATTAAAAACATCGGTGAAAGAAGCATAAACAGAATACTGATCATTAAAGTCATAAACTACACCTC
>NZ_JBQSVO010000038.1:0-28331 GCF_052376275.1 Pseudoalteromonas sp. AOP7-A1-14
GGTTAGTATAACCAATTAGTATAAGTTGCTTGAGTCATCGACTTAGTTGTGGAAGAATTCAGGCTTTAGAAATAAACTCATACAGAGGACAATGATATGCGCATTATTCTTTTGGGCGCGCCGGGTGCAGGTAAAGGTACTCAAGCTCAGTTTTTGATGGACAAATACAGTATTCCACAAATTTCAACGGGCGATATGCTGCGTGCAGCTATCAAAGAAGGCACGCCTCTTGGTCTAGAAGCAAAAAAAGTAATGGACGCGGGTCAATTAATCTCTGATGATATTATCATTGGCCTTGTAAAAGAACGTATTGCAAAACCAGATTGCGATAAAGGTTTTTTACTTGATGGCTTCCCACGTACTATTCCACAAGCGGATGCTATGAAAGAAAATGGCGTTGTGGTTGATCACGTTATTGAGTTTGATGTGGCTGATGAAGTTATTGTTGAACGTATGAGCGGACGTCGTGTCCATCCTGGTTCTGGCCGTGTATATCATATTGTTTATAATCCACCAAAAGTCGACGGTAAAGACGATATTACTGGTGAAGATTTAATTATTCGTGATGACGATACAGAAGAAACGGTACGTAAACGTTTAGGTATATATCATGATCAAACAAAGCCGTTAGTTGATTATTATCAAGCTGAAGAAAAAGCAGGTAACACTCAATACCATAAGTTGGACGGTAAGCAAGCTGTTGAAGAAATAAGTCAGCAGTTAGGTAAGTTACTAGGTTAATTAAATAATCTTAATTTAAATAAAAACCCCTTAATTTATAAGGGGTTTTTATTATTATCAGAAAGTTAAAGCTTTTCTAACTGACCAATAACCGATGCATAATCGGGTTCTGTTGATAAGTCAGCGACAAGTTGCTTATAAATAATATTATGCTTGGCATCAAGTACAAATACAGCGCGCGTTAAAAGTCCCATATCTTTAATAATCAAACCATAGTTTTGACCAAAGTCACGCCATACTGAATCCGATAGGGTGATCACTTTATCGATATTTTCTGCTTTGCAGAAACGCTTTTGTGCAAAGGGTAAATCTGCGCTGATTGTCAGCATGGCAATTTGTGGAAACTTATCTGCAACCTTTTCATTAAAGTGTTTAGTTTGAATGCTACATACACCCGTGTCTAAGCTTGGCACAACGCTAATGAGTACCGCCTTACCTTGGTAGTTCTCCAAAGTGATAGGAGTAAACTGCTCATCAACTACTTTGAAATCCGGTGCTTTATCACCCACTTCGACCCCTTGGCCGAGTAAAGTGATAGGTTTGCTTTGTGCCGTTACTTTTTTTGCATCTAATGTGTTTTCAGTAAGCTCTGCTGCTTGAGTGAGAGATACTGCGCAAAGCGCCGTGAGAACAAAAGTGAGAGAACGTAGTCGTAGCATAAGGTATTTCCTTTAAAGTAAACGCAGTTCAAGCCAGTGTATTATACTGACCCATAAGCACCAAGTTTTACTGAAATTTAAAATTGTAAATAGATGATACTTTTTCAAGCTTAATTTGAAAGTCCCATAGTCGATATAGGTGCTTAAGAACTTTGATGTTGTACTCTTCTTCTTGTGACTTTTCGTATTGTGATTGCTTATGCTCAAAAATACTCATAGAGACCTGCAAAAACGTGTTTTTACTTTAAGAAAAAACATAGGGTAATTTGAGGATAGTCACGGTTTTAAATTTTTGCGCAATAAGGTTAATAATTTAATCTAAAAATTACTTCAGTGGACAGGTTTAAATATGATTGCGTATCAGACACTTTAATAACATAAATAACAGACATTAAAAAAGACGCCGTAGCGTCTTTTTATCGATTGTTAATTAACACTTAAGCTAATTAAGCGAAGTTCGCGTTTGCGAATTCCCAGTTAACTAATGACCAGAAACCTTTAAGGTAATCAGGACGGACGTTACGGTAATCGATGTAATAAGCATGTTCCCACAGATCCACAGTAAGGATTGGTGTAACACCCTCATCAGTTAGTGGTGTTGCTGCGTTAGATGTATTTACGATGTCTAAAGAACCATCAGCAAGTTTCACTAACCAAGTCCAGCTTGAACCAAAGTTGTTAACTGCTTTATCATTTAATGCATCTTTTAGCGCGTCAAATGAGCCCCATTTCGCGTTGATTGCATCTGCGATTGCGCCTGTAGGTGCACCGCCGCCATTTGGAGATAAGCTGTTCCAGTAGAAAGTGTGGTTCCAGATTTGTGCTGCGTTATTAAATACGCCACCATTTGAAGAGCATACGATTTCTTCAAGCGATTTGCCTTCAAATTCAGTACCTGGGATCAAACCGTTAAGTTTAGTCACATAAGTGTTGTGATGCTTACCGTGGTGAAACTCTAGCGTTTCTTTTGAAATATGTGGTTCAAGTGCATCAATTGCATACGGTAGTGACGGTAGTTCAAATGCCATTTTTTTATCTCCATCTTCTTGGTTGATAGTCCAGTCGGTTATAGGTAATAGCTATGCTAACAAAGTGCTTACCTATACCAAGTGGGATTATAGTGTTACTATAATAGTTGAGTATTTTACTCAAGTTTTAGCAAACAGCAATGCTCTTGTTAAAGACTATTTAAGATTGTGGCGTTAATCGCCCATTTAATATATATCTGAGGCCACAGTGAAACTTTTTCAAGGCCTAATGTGTTCGCTATCGTCATTTTGAGGTTGTAAATGGAAACCATTGATAAAATTAAACAGCAAATTGCTGAAAACCCGATCATCTTATTCATGAAAGGATCACCAAAACTGCCTAATTGTGGTTTTTCTTCGCAAGCATCACAAGCGCTTATGTCATGTGGCGAACCGTTTGCGTATGTTGACATATTGCTAAACCCAGACATTCGCGCAGAGCTACCAGCTCACGCTAACTGGCCTACCTTTCCACAGCTATGGGTCGAAGGCGAATTAGTTGGTGGTTGTGATATTATCATTGAAATGTTTCAACGTGGTGAACTACAACCACTGATCACTGAAACAGCTAAAAAACATAAAGAAGCTGACGCAGAATAATTTAGTTGGCTCAATTAAATTCAAAAGGTCGCGAGCATGCGGCCTTTTTGTAGTTAGTTCAAATTCTTGATATTATTTTAATAGATCTAAAAACTCTTCATACCTTCTAGTTGCTTTTTTATTTCCCACGCTATATTCAAATTTAACGATGTTTCAATTTATAACTAAAATACTATCTGCACCCGGGCAAAATATACTCACACCATAATAAGAATACCTTTATGTAAATTATTACCTCTTTAAAGAAAAGTTTTGCTTGTTTATAAAGGGTAATGGTTATGCAATAAATGCATCACTATAAGCATTTTTTGTATTGGTTATTCACTCTTGTATGACCAGCTTTGTTAGTGCCCATTAGGGTATTAATAGTACGTAGTTAAAATGATTAAAAAAAACCAAATTGAACAACTATATATGGAGTGAATAAATATTCACAAAAACACAGGGTTTACGTTAACGTAAACTGCATGGTTTTTGAGTGCTTATTTTACAAATTGTTAAATATGACACCAGTGTCATGAAAAGATAGCGCGATAATAAGCGTTAAATGTTAAAAAATAACGATAAAGAAAAGCATTGTATTGAAGTGAGAAATATTCAACAATGTGAATATGTATTCAAAATTATGTTGACTCAACTGCCAATTGGCGATATTTTTGTCCGTCTGCTAGCAAACCGTCAAGAACGTCATTACTGCTAGTTGTTGTAGCAAGGGGAGGGGTCTATGTTATACGACTCAAAATTAGAAAAAGATAATTGTGGCTTTGGTTTAATTGCCCAAGTCAATGGCCAAGCGAGTCACCGCTTGGTGCGTACTGCAATCACGGGGCTTGATCGAATGGAGCATCGTGGTGGTATTTCTGCCGATGGCAAAACTGGCGACGGCTGCGGCCTATTGATGCAAAAGCCAGATAGCTTCTTTCGTGCAATTGCCAATGAAAAAAACTGGCATTTAGGCAAGAACTATGCTGTTGGCATGATATTTTTAAATGCTGATCCAGTACTTGCTCAAACAGCTAAAGATGTACTAAGTGAAGAATTAGAAAAAGAAACACTTAATATTCAAGGTTGGCGTGTGGTGCCGACGGATGAAGACTGTTTAGGTCCTATTGCAAAAAAGCAATTACCTAAGTTTGAACAAATTTTTGTGAGTGCGCCAGAGGGTTGGCGTCCAAAAGATCTTGAACGTCGATTATATGTGGCACGTCGCCGTGCTGAAAAACGGCTTATAGATGATGAACATTTTTATATTGCCAGTTTGTCAGGTTTGGTAACTGTTTATAAAGGCTTAATGATGCCTGTAGACTTACCTAATTTTTATCTCGACTTGGCTGATATTCGCATGGCCAGTGCGATTTGTGTATTTCACCAACGCTTTTCAACGAATACGCAACCACGTTGGCCACTTGCACAACCGTTCCGCTATTTAGCGCATAACGGTGAAATAAATACTATTCAAGGTAATCGTCAGTGGGCACGTGCTCGCTCGTATAAGTTTTCTTCTCCACTGATCCCTGACTTACAAAGCGCAGCACCTTTTGTAAATGAAACGGGTTCAGACTCGTCAAGTTTAGATAATATGCTAGAGCTGTTTTTAGCTGGCGGCATGGATTTATTCCGTGCAATGCGCATGCTTGTACCGCCTGCATGGCAAAAAAACCGTGCGATGGATGACGATTTACGCGCTTTTTATGACTTTAACTCAATGCATATGGAACCATGGGATGGCCCTGCGGGCATTGTAATGTCAGATGGTCGCTTTGCAGCTTGTAACCTTGACCGTAATGGTTTACGTCCAGCGCGTTATGTAATAACTCAAGATGGCTTTATGACGCTTGCCTCTGAAGTTGGAATTTGGGATTACACTGCAGATGAAGTGGTTGAAAAAGGCCGTGTTGGCCCTGGTGAGTTATTGGTTATAGATACCCATCAAGGTAAAATTTGGCATTCAGGCGAAATTGACCAAGATTTAAAATCACGCCATCCTTATAAATCATGGCTTGAAAAAAATGTTAAGCGCTTAACTCCGTTTGAGCAGTTATCAGAAAAAGACGCAGGTAATCGCTCATTTGACGATGCGACCTTACTGAAGTATCAAAAAATGTTTGGCTTTACTAATGAAGAGTTAGACAGCGTTATTCGGGTAATGGGTGATATTGGTCAAGAAGCCACGGGTTCAATGGGTGATGATACGCCTTTTGCGGTACTATCTGAAGGCAATCGTTCGCTGTTTGATTACTTTCGCCAAAAGTTTGCTCAGGTAACTAATCCGCCTATCGATCCGCTGCGTGAAAATCATGTAATGTCGCTTGCGACCTGCATCGGCTCTGAGCAAAATGTTTTTAATGAAACCACTGGCCACGCTAAACGCTTACAGTTCGAAACGCCTATTTTAATGTACGCTGATATGAAGCAGTTATTAGATGCTGATGAAGCGCATTATAGCTATTGTAATATCGATATTACTTACACGGTGGAAGAAGGCCTTGAAAAAGCGGTAACACGTGTTTGTGATGAAGCTCAAGAAAAAGCGGCTTCAGGTTGTGTGATGCTTATTTTAAGTGACCGTAACTTTAGCGAAACGCATTTACCTATTCCTGCTGCAATGGCCGTGGGGGCAGTTCAAAAACGTCTAGTTGATAACAACTTACGTTGTGAATCTAACATTATTATTGAATCAGGAAGCGTACGTGATCCGCATCAATTTGCGGTATTACTAGGCTTTGGTGCAACGGCAATTTACCCCTATTTAGCGTATGAATCATTAGTTGCGATGACCGATTCAAAAGTGATCAACAAAAACTATTGTGAAGTAACTCTTGCTTATCGTGGTGCGATAAACAAGGGCTTGTACAAGATTATGTCGAAAATGGGCATTAGTACGGTTGCTTCATATCGTTGCTCAATGCTATTTGAAGCCGTGGGTTTATCTGATTCAATTGTTGAAACATGTTTTAACGGTGTAGCAAGTCGTATTAAAGGCGCTTGTTATAGTGATTTTGATGTCGATCAGCAAAAGCTTCACAAGTTAGCATTTAGTCGTCGTAAGTTATTAAGTCACGGTGGTTTATTAAAATATGTCCATGATGGAGAGTACCATGCGTACAACCCTGACGTGATTTTCTCCTTACAAAAAGCAGTGCGCTCTGGTGAGTATAAAGACTATAGCGTTTACGCTGAGCTTGTTAATAAACGCCCGGTGGCAACACTGCGCGATATGCTAGCGTTAAAGTCAGTAGAAGGCATTAGTATTGACGATGTAGAGCCGGCTACAGAACTTTATAAACGTTTTGACTCAGCAGCTATGAGTATTGGTGCATTATCGCCAGAAGCCCATGAAGCACTAGCGATTGCAATGAACCGTTTAGGTGGTTGTTCAAATTCAGGTGAAGGCGGTGAAGACAAACTACGTTATGGTACTGAGAAAAACTCACGTATTAAACAAGTTGCTTCAGGTCGCTTTGGGGTGACACCGCATTACTTGCAAAGTGCTGATGTTATTCAAATAAAAGTTGCGCAAGGTGCAAAACCTGGCGAGGGCGGGCAGTTACCGGGTGAAAAAGTCACGCCCTATATTGCAAAGCTTCGTTATTCTGTGCCGGGTGTGACGTTAATTTCGCCACCACCGCATCACGATATTTATTCAATTGAAGATTTAGCCCAGCTGATTTTTGACTTAAAGCAAGTTAATCCAAAAGCAATGATCTCTGTAAAGCTAGTATCAGAGCCAGGTGTAGGTACCATCGCAACCGGTGTCGCCAAAGCGTATGCTGATTTAATTACTATTTCAGGTTACGACGGTGGTACAGGTGCAAGTCCGCTCACCTCAGTTAAGTATGCCGGTAGCCCGTGGGAGCTTGGCCTTGCTGAAACCCAGCAAGCATTAGTTGAAAATGGTCTTCGTCATCGTATTCGCTTACAAACTGATGGCGGTTTAAAGACGGGGTTAGATATAGTGAAAGCGGCTATTTTAGGTGCTGAAAGCTTTGGTTTTGGTACCGGCCCAATGGTTGCGCTTGGATGTAAATACTTACGTATTTGTCATTTAAATAACTGTGCAACAGGTGTTGCAACGCAAGATGACACCTTGCGTCAAAAGCACTTTCACGGCTTACCAGAAATGGCGATGAACTACTTTAAGTTTATAGCCCAAGAAGCACGTGAAATAATGGCAAGCTTAGGCGTTACAAGGTTAACCGATTTAATTGGTCGTTTAGATTTACTTGAGGCGATAGAAGGTCAAACTGAAAAGCAAAAGAAAATTGATTTATCGTCACTGCTCGCTGTGCCAAATAATCCGACGGGTGAAACTTTGTATTGTAGTACGCCTAATAGCTCTCATTATTTAGGCAAGTTAAACGAAACATTATTAGAAAAAGCTAAAACAGCGATTGATGAAAGTGGCGGTATTTCACTGGTTAATCGAATTTATAATACCGACCGTTCTGTAGGTGCTATGCTCTCTGGTTATATTGCTTCTAAGCATGGTAATCAAGGTATGGCAGCGGATCCAGTAGCAATTGAATTGCACGGTACTGCGGGTCAGTCATTTGGTGTGTGGAATGCTGGCGGCCTTGAAATGACCTTAGTCGGCGATGCTAACGATTACGTTGGCAAAGGAATGGCTGGTGGTAAACTGGTTATTCGCCCACCATTGGGTTCATCATTTGAAAGTCATAAAGCGACTATTGCTGGTAATACTTGTTTATACGGTGCAACAGGTGGCAAGCTATTTGCGGCCGGTTGTGCTGGAGAGCGCTTTGCAGTACGTAACTCAGGTGTTCAGGCAGTTGTTGAAGGTGTAGGTGACAATGGTTGTGAATACATGACCGGTGGTGTGGTTTGTATCCTAGGTAAAGTAGGCGTTAACTTTGGCGCTGGTATGACTGGCGGCTTTGCTTACATTCTTGATGAAGGCAGTGACTTTGAAAAGCGTATCAATCCAGAATTGGTTGAAATTGTTACTATGGAAAATCTCGCTTCACACCAAGAACATTTACGCGGTTTAGTTGCTGAGCATTTAGAGTTGACCGCTTCAAGTAGAGCAGAGCAGATTTTGGCAAATTTTGATTTGTACATTCCGATGTTTAAATTAGTAAAACCAAAATCAAGCGATGTTAAAAGTTTACTTGGACACCGAGCGCGTAGCAGTGCAGAACTGCGTGTTCAGGCTCAGTAGGGGGTAGTATGAGCGAAAATGTATATCAATTTATCGACGTGCAACGTGTTGATCCACGTAAAAAACCAATTTCGTCACGCAAACAGTCTTTTGTTGAGATTTATGAACCATTCTCAGAGACACAAGTTAATTCACAGGCGGATCGCTGTCTTGACTGTGGCAACCCGTATTGCGAGTGGAAATGCCCAGTACATAACTATATTCCACAGTGGCTAAAGTTAATTCGTACCGGTCGTATTTTAGAAGCCGCAGAACTGTCACACCGTACTAATAGTTTGCCAGAAGTGTGTGGCCGTGTATGTCCACAAGATAGGTTATGTGAAGGCGACTGTACGCTAAATGAAGAATTTGGCGCAGTAACAATCGGAAATATTGAAAAGTATATTACCGACACCGCATTTGAAATGGGCTGGAAGCCGGACATGTCTTATGTGGTATGGACTGAGAAAAAAGTAGCTGTTATAGGTGCCGGTCCAGCTGGACTTGGGTGTGCAGATATCCTAGTACGTAATGGCATAAAGCCAGTGGTATTTGACCGTCACCCTGAAATTGGTGGGCTACTAACGTTTGGTATTCCTTCATTCAAACTTGAAAAAGAAGTAATGCAAAAGCGTCGTGAAATTTTCACTGAAATGGGTGTTGAGTTTAAACTTAATACTGAAGTCGGTGTTGATATTACTATGGATGAAATTTTAGCTGAGTATGACGCGGTATTTTTGGGAGTGGGGACTTATCAAAGTATGCGTGCAGGTCTTGAAAACGAAGACGCGCCTGGCGTACATGACGCCTTACCATTTTTAATTGGTAATACTAACCGTGTTATGGGCTATGACGAAACCAATCAAGCCTATCTTGATATGGCAAATGAAAAAGTTGTGGTACTTGGTGGCGGCGATACCGCTATGGACTGTGTACGAACTTCTATTCGCCACGGCGCAGAAAAAGTAACCTGTGCGTATCGTCGTGATGAAGAAAACATGCCTGGTTCAAAGCGCGAAGTTAAAAATGCCAAAGAAGAAGACGTTGAGTTTATTTTTAACGTGCAACCAACCGGGATTTTATTAAACGATAAAGGCCATGTAGCAGGTGTTCAAATGGTGAAAACCCAAATGGGTGAACCAGATGAAAATGGTCGTAGTCGCGCTGAAGTGATTGCTGGTTCAGAGCATGTAATTGAAGCCACTCAAGTGCTTATGGCATTTGGCTTTAAACCACATAAAATGGACTGGCTTGAAAAGTACGATGTTGAAATAAATCATTGGGGCGGCATTAACGCACCAGAAAAAGGCGAGTTTACGCATCAAACAACTAACCCTAAGATTTTCGCTGGTGGTGACATTGTACGTGGTTCAGACTTAGTGGTAACTGCTATTTTTGAAGGACGTAACGCAGCAGAGGGCATTTTGGATTATTTAGACGTTTAATCTGCAAGCTACATTTAATAAAATTAAACCCTGCACATTTATTTGTGTGGGGTTTTTTATGCTTAAATAAAACAAGCTAATTCAGCTAATACTCAGTTATTTTTTGTTAATGTAGCCTGTTAAAAAGGAGCTACACTGTGTTTAAACTAATTTTAACTTTTTTGGCTATAACGACCTTGGCGGGTTGTAGTAGTGCCCCATCATTCAGTACAAGCTCCGCTAAGCAACAAGGTAAAGCAAGTTACTACGCTGATAAGTATCACGGCAGGCTTACTGCAAGCGGTGAAGTGTACAGCCAGCAAGGGATGACCGCGGCCCATAAAGAATTACCTTTTGGCAGTAAAGTACGAGTAACTAACCTAGCTAATAATCGATCTATAATCGTCAAGATTAATGATCGTGGGCCATTTATCCGCGGTCGTATTATAGATTTAACCAAGCATGCATTTAGCCAATTAGCTAACCTCAACGAAGGGGTTGTCGATGTCGAAATTGAACTGCTAAATACTGATTAATAAGCACTTAGCATAACTAAAAGCGTGTGATAAGTGAAAGGTAATCGGCATGCTCTTTAAGTAATATTTCATGCTTAGCCACAGCACGCACCTTTCCTTGCTCAAGCCAGATTACTTTATCCATAGTATTCAAAAGTGTGGGATCGTGAGTAATTGTTAACACGGTTTGATTTCTCATGACATGCAAAAGTGTATTAATAACGGCATGTTTAGTTTGGTTATCAAGGCTTTCTGTTGGCTCGTCTAACACCACAATCTCGCTATTACGTAATAACGCTTGAGCAAGTGCAATACGTCTAGATTGCCCTTGTGAAAGCTTCCTTCCTGCAATACCTAGCCTTGTATTTAGCCCTGCCTTTAAATTATCAAGCCAATCACCTAGCTGCGCTTGCTGACAGGCTTTAATAAGCATTTCATTATTTGCATTAGGTGAAGCATAAAGCAGGTTTTCTTTAAGAGTGCCATCAAATATATGATGTTTTTGGGCAACAATAGACAACATTGAAAAGCGCTGCTCTGGTGTTAAGCTTTGTAAATCTATGTGTTGCTGATCGCTAGTTAATATTGCGCTGCCTGTTTGTAATGGCCAAAGTCCGGTTAAAATATTAACCAAGGTTGTTTTACCACTGCCGCTTGGGCCCACCAGCGCAACTTTTTCAGCTGCATTAATGGTTAAATTAATATCATCAAGTGCGAGGTGTCTATTATCATAGCTATAGCTAATATTGTTAAGAGTTAAGCCAATAGGTTGCTCTGATCTTATTTGTTGGAAAGGAGGAGCTATTTCTGGCGCAGAATTTGTTTTGCTTATAGCAAGTTTGTCTTCTAACTCAAAAATACGTTTTGCGGCGCCTAATACACTTGGTAATTGGATGAATGCATTTGGTAGACTAAGCACTGTTTCGAAGCTGGCTAAAACGAATAGACTCATCATCGCAAGTTCGACGTTTTTCATTGCCCCGCTAAAGACTAAAGGAGCAATAATAATAACGCTTGCCAGCATAGTAAACTGTACTATAAGTAAATTAACCCCATTACTATTTGCAACTGCTTTGTGGCGTTTATAGAGCTCTTTATTGTAGTTAGTGCTAATTGTGTCGCACTTTATAATTTGTTGTGGTGCGGCTTGATATATAGCAAGTTCACGGGCGCCTTTAAGTGTATCTGCAAGCTCAGCGCGAAGATACGCAGATTGCTCTGCTTCTACATCAGCGCTTTTATGCAGTCGCTTACTTAAAACTGCTGGAATAATCACCCCAATAATCATCAAGGCAGTAAAGCATATTAGTGCTACTTGTGGGTTATAAATACTCATAAATAACATCACAATAGGAATGCTAAAAAGGGCCACTACAATGGGTAGCAGCACGTTCAGGTAAAACTTATCAAGCGCATCAACATCGTTTTGCATACGATTAACTAAATCGGCACTGCGGCTCATTGCTAAATCAACATTGTTGAGTTGGGCGAGGGTGGCAAATACTCGCACGCGGATCTCACTAAGTAATAAAAATGTGGCGTTGTGAGTAACTAATCGCTCACCATAGCGAGATGCGGTTCTGACAATAGCTAAAAAGCGAATGGTGCCTGCGGGAGTAAAGTAATTCATATGAACGCCAGCAATTCCCGCCGCAGCCATAGCAGCTAAAAACCAGCCTGAAATCGCTAATAAACCCACATTAGCAAGCACGGTTAAACTCGATAAAAAAGCGCCAAGCAGCAACATACCAGCATGAGGCTTGCAAAGGCTTAATAATCGTAAAAAGTGAGTCATGATTGAACACCATTGGCTGTTATTAAGCGATGAAACGGTCCTTGCTGTTTAATTAGTGTTGCGTAATTACCTTGCTCAATAAGCTGTCCATTTTGCAATACATAAATAGTCTTGGCATGCTTTACTGTGCTCAATCGATGAGCAATCACTAGTACTAAATGCGTTTTAGCATAGTCATTTATAGCATTATTGATAAGCGTTTCAGTTTGGCTGTCAAGGTGAGCGGTCGGTTCATCAAGTACTAAAATAGGAGCATTTTTTAAAAAAGCCCGTGCGAGAGCAATACGTTGTCGCTGTCCGCCAGAAAGCCCTTCGCCATGCTCACCTAAAAGCGTATCAAAGCCTTCCGGTAGCGCATTAATAAATGTTAAAGCACCGGCTTGCTCAGCCGCATTTTGTATTTCGCTGTTATTTGCATGAGGTTTACCAAGTTTTATATTGTCGCGAATGCTCATAAAAAATAACGTGGGCTGCTGTGGGATCCAAGCTATATGTTGCTGCCAGTCAGTGATTGAATAATCACTTAGTGGTAGATCGTTAATCTGTATTTTTGATTGCGCCTCTGAATGAAAGCCTAATAAGCAATCAAATAAAGTGCTTTTTCCTGCTCCACTTTCACCAACAAAAGCATATAACCCAAGGGGTGATAAGTTAAGTGATATATCGCTTACTCCTTCGTTACTATCAGGGTAAATAAAGCTGAGCTTGTGGGTGGTAATTGATTGAATTGGCAAATTTATAGGTTGAGAGCCTGTTGACTCATTTTGCGATGAGGCATTGATTATATCAATCATATCGGCAGCGGCGCTAATGCCTTCAAGTCGTGCGTGGTAGTGGGTGCCCATTTGCCTTAGCGGTAGGTAAAACTCCGGGGCAAGTAGCAACACCACAAAACCTGTCGCAAAATCGAGCGTGCCAAAAAAGAGCCTAAAACCGATGATCACAGCTACTAACGCCACACTAATCGTGGCAAAAAACTCTAGAGCAAAAGAAGACAAAAATGCGACCTTTAATACACTCATAGTCGCACCACGAAAGTCATCTGATATCTTGGCAATGTTTTTTAGCTCTTGCTGAGTGGCACTAAATAGTTTTAATTGCGTCAGTCCTTGTAAACGGTCAAAAAAGTAATTCCCTAGCACGGCTAGTTTTTGCCAGCGCTGTTGATTCAGTTGTTCAGCTTGATGACCTACTAAAATCATAAAAAATGGAATCAATGGAGCGGTTAATAAAAAAATCAGCCCCGCTTTATAGTCGGTCGGAAAAATCACTATTAATATTGCCAGTGGAATAAGGGCGCTGTAAGCAACACTCGGTAAGTAATTCGCATAATATTCGTGTAATGCTTCAACACCATTATGTACCACATTTAAGGTTGCGCCTTGGCCCTTTTGATCTGTATAAGTTGGGCCTAGTTGGTTGAGTTTTTTAAGTAAAGTTTTGCGCATTGCAGACTTTATTTTTAACGCTGCATAATTGCTGACACGTTCACTGAGTGCTAAAAAAGTGGCGCGTAATAAAATCAACCCTGCTAAAGGCCAAAGCAGATAAGTAACGTTTGCTAGGTTATCTCCTGCAAACATCACTTGATGCACTGCGCGGGCTAATAAATAGCACGAGGCAATCATCAACAAGGCGTTAATGGTACCAAGAGCAATACTAAGCTTTAATAAGTGACCGGCGTGGGATGAGTGGTTTTTTAAAAATGCGCGCAGCTTCTTTTGCTGCGCGCGGTCAGGTCGGGGGCTAGTCGTCATTTTGATTATTTAACATATCATGTAGTTCTTGTTCGTCATCAGCAATGCTGTTTTTATGCTGTTGAAACTCGTACCACATCACATTAATAACTCCTAATGTACAAGCTAAAATCACTCCTAAAATCCAAGCGAAATACCACATAAATTTATCTCCTTAGTAGCTACCATGAGTGTTATTTTCAATTTCATCAGTAGTTATTCTGCGCCACATTTTTACATAACACCACGTGGTGTAACTGAGGATCAGCGGCACAAAAATCACGGCGGCAATAAACATAACATTAAGTGTTCGATGACTAGATACTGCATCCCACATGGTTAAGCTTATATCTGGATTGTTACTTGATGGCATAATAAATGGGAATAATGCTGTTCCTGCAGTCATGATTACACCAATCAGCATAATACAGGTTGATATGAGTGCGAGCGCGGGTTTATTAATCTTTGAAAAAATGATGCCTAACATTGCCATTACAAAGGCAAGTACTGGAAACAAGATAGTTAACGGCATTGCAGTATAATTATTTAACCAACCACCAGGAACAACCGATACTGTTTTGGCTATCGGGTTTGCATAGCTTTGTGTGTCAGGCATAGAAGTAATTTGGTAGCCATTTAAATTTGCCACCCAAAAACCTGCAGCTGCGAATAGCACCATAAAAGCAATGAGTGAATAGCGTCCATACTGCGCTGAACGTAATGCGACTTTAGCATCAGTTCGCAGTTGCAACCACATACCTGCATGGCCCACCAACATGGTAATACTGATAAGACCAGCGGCTAGCCCGAATGGATTAAGCAGAGCAAAAAACGAGCCTTGATAGCTTACTCGCAAATATTCATCAATACTGTAAGGCACTCCTAAAAATAAGTTACCAAATGCAACACCGAATACTAGAGCAGGAATTATACTACCTATAAATAGCCCCCAATCCCAGTTGTTGCGCCAGCGCTGTGAATCTACTTTACTGCGATAGTCAAACCCTAATGGTCTAAGAAATAACGCAAACAATACTAACATCATGGCAAAGTAAAAGCCTGAAAAGGCGGCTGCATAGACCATTGGCCAGGCAGCAAATAGCGCGCCACCGGCGGTAATAAACCAAACCTGATTGCCATCCCAATGAGGCGCAATAGTATTAATAACAGTGCGTCTCTCTAAATCGGTTTTGCCCACTAGGCGCAGCAAAATGGCAGCCCCCATATCCATACCGTCAGTAATTGCAAAGCCAATTAACAAAATACCGATTAGCAGCCACCAGGCCAGCTTTAGCGTTTCGTAATCAAAAATCATGAGTCGGCTCCTTGATTGGTAGCTTTGTTTTGCGCTGGCAATTCAAAGTGATATTTACCGGTATGCAGGGAACTTGGTCCTTGTTTGATAAAGCGTAACAGTAACCAACCTTCTACAATAGCAAGTGCAATATAAAAAATAATAAAACCAGTCAAACTTATTAGCAAGTCATTCACGGTCAGTGATGAAGTAGCTAAGAAGGTGGGAAGTATTTCGGATATAGCCCACGGCTGACGGCCATATTCAGCGACTATCCAACCAAATTCGATAGCAATCCAAGGTAGCGGAATACTCCAAACTGCGGCCCATAATAACCAGCGTTTTTGTTCAATAACTCGCTGTGCATTGTAATAAAATGATAATGCAAACACTATAAGCATGATCATGCCACAGGCTACCATAATCCTAAATGACCAAAACATTGGGCCAACTTTAGGAAATGAGTCTTTAACGGCTTGTTGAATTTGCTCTTCGGTAGCGTCTACCACATTTGGGGTGTAGCGTTTTAGCAGCAACCCATAACCTAAGTCATCTTTAAGTTTATCAAATTTAGCAATGTTCTCGGGTGTATCATCGCCATTTCTGAGTTTTTCAAGGTATTTATAAGCTATCATGCCATTACGAATACGAATGTCGTGCTGCTTTTCCAAGTCATTAATACCGGTTACTTGTTCATCCAAGGAGCGCGTAGCAATTAACCCTAGCGCATACGGTATTTTAACTGCTGCGTGAGTTACTTGCTCTTCTGAATCTGGAATGCCCATTAATGTGAATGCAGCCGGTGCTTCTTCGGTATGCCATTCGGCCTCTATGGCAGCCAGTTTAACTTTTTGCACTTCTCCGACTTCATAACCTGACTCATCACCGAGTAAAATCACACATAAAATAGACGCTAAACCAAAGCCGGAAGCGACTGAGAACGAACGTTTTGCAAAGGCTAAATCTCGTCCCTTTAATATGTACCAACTACTAATACCGAGTACAAACATTGACGCAGCAACATAACCTGCCGACACCGTATGAATAAATTTAACCTGTGCTACAGGATTGAACACGAGCTCAGCAAAGCTGGTCATTTCCATGCGCATGGTTTGATAATTGAACTCTGCACCGACAGGATTTTGCATCCAACCATTAGCAATCAATATCCACAGTGCAGACATATTTGTGCCAATCGCCATTAAAAAGGTTGCTCCTAAGTGTTGGCGTTTAGAAAGTCGTTGCCAGCCTAAAAAGAACATACCCACAAAAGTGGATTCTAAAAAGAATGCCATTAGGCCTTCTATAGCTAAGGGCGCACCAAACACATCGCCTACATAGTGTGAATAGTATGACCAGTTGGTGCCAAACTCAAACTCCATTGTAAGGCCGGTCGCAATACCAACAGCAAAGTTAATACCAAATAACTTACCCCAAAATTTAGTCATGTCGCGATAAATCTCACGGCCTGTCATTACATACACAGACTCCATGATCACTAAAATCCATGTCATACCTAAGGTCAGTGGCACGAATAAAAAGTGAAATAGGGCAGTGACGGCAAACTGCAATCGGGATAGATCGACAAATAATTCATCTATCATTTTAAAAGGCTCCTTGTATGTGTAACAGCAAACACATGACAAAATTAATCAGTTACGTAATAAACATGATGTTTCAGTAATTATTGAAACTTTATAAGTATTGACCTTTGCTCATTTTTTGTCAACAACTAAATGAAGCAACAAAATAGCTAGGTCAGTGAAACACAATGAGGTATAAGTTACCAACATATGTCTATAAAACAGTCGAATAGTGATTGAGTCTAGTTTAAAAGCAGACAAAGTAACAGTGCTTTGATTAAAGGATTTAATCAAAGCATAAAACACGGTAAACTACCTATATTAATAGCCTTTAAACGTGTGAATTAAAAGCAAATGAAGAAACATAATGCTCCTCTCAGAATAGCGGTAGTGGTCGGTGAGCTCTCAGGAGATATTTTGGGGGAGGGGCTAATAAAAGCCTTAAAAACACGTTTCCCCGATGCTGTTTTTGAGGGGATAGCTGGCCCAAAAATGCAAGAGCAGGGATGTAAAAGTTTATTTGATATGGAAGAACTGTCAGTAATGGGGCTGGTAGAAGTACTTGGCCGATTACCGCGGTTACTTAAAATTCGCAAACAATTAGTGCAGCACTTTATTGATAATCCACCGGATGTATTCATAGGTATAGATGCGCCTGATTTTAACTTGCGGGTAGAAAAACCACTTAAAGATGCGGGTATAAAAACCGTACAGTATGTTAGCCCTTCAGTGTGGGCATGGCGTGAGAAACGGATTAATACTATTAGCGCCGCCACGAACTTAGTGTTGGCATTATTACCATTTGAAAAAGCCTTTTATGATAAACATCAGGTGCCTTGTACATTTGTCGGCCATACCCTCGCAGATGATATTGCCCTAGAACACGATGATACCAAAGCGCGTGAACGGCTTGGTTTATCACCTAGTGATAAAGTACTCGCATTGTTACCCGGTAGTAGAGGGACTGAAGTCGGGTTACTGAGTGAAACTTATATTAAAACCGCGGCTAATTTAAAGGCGCAACATCCTAATTTAAAGATTGTTGTGCCACTGGTTAATGAAAAGCGTAAAACGCAATTCAATGAAGTACTAGCTAAAACAGCACCAACACTTGAGCCTATTTTACTAGATGGCCAATCTGATATTGCTATGCAAGCAGCCGATGCGATTTTAATTGCCTCTGGCACAGCTACACTTGAAGGTATGCTCTATAAAAAGCCAATGGTCGTGGGCTATAAAATAAAAGCACTCAGTTATTGGATTTTTAAAAGCTTATTCACCTTTAATATAAAATATTTCTCATTACCTAACTTACTAGCTGATGAGGAGCTAGTTCCTGAATTTATGCAAAGTGATTGTAATGTAGAAAATTTAACCAATGCACTTTCACCTATGTTAAATTCAGACAACAGTGAACTTAAAGCACGCTTTTTAGCTATTCACCAACAAATACGCTTAAATGCAAGTGTTCAAGCCGCAGAAGCGGTAGCGGAGCTTATTAATGCAGATTGAACGTCCAAATGTTAAACTCATTGCTGGGGTAGATGAAGTAGGTCGAGGTCCACTGGTGGGGGATGTAGTCACTGCAGCAGTGATACTTGACCCATTAAAACCTATTGCAGGTTTGGCTGACTCTAAAAAACTCAATGATAAAAAGCGCCAGTTACTTGCGACTGAAATAAAAGAAAAAGCACTATGTTATGCGTTTGGTCGCTGTAATTCTAACGAAATAGACGAGCTAAATATTCTTCACGCAACCATGCTTGCAATGTCGCGGGCAGTGGCATCTCTTGTGATTGAGCCTGAGTTTGTATTTATTGATGGTAATCGTTTACCTGCGCTCAACATGCCTGCGCAAGCTGTAATAAAAGGCGATAGTTTAGTGGCGGAAATTTCTGCAGCTTCTATTTTGGCAAAAGTAGCTCGTGATGACGAAATGCTAGAACTTGATAAACGCCATCCAGAATATGGTTTTGCAGGACACAAAGGCTACCCGACTAAAGCACATTTTGCGGCGCTTGAGAAATATGGTGCAATTAGTGAACATCGAAAAAGCTTTAAACCAGTACAACGAGTACTTACTATGCAGGAGCAATAATGGCGTCGCCTGATTTTGTTCACTTACGTGTTCATTCCGACTTTTCTATGGTTGATGGCCTAGCCAAAACAAAGCCAATTGTAGCCAAAGCCCTAGATCTGCAGATGCCAGCGCTTGCAATTACTGACCAAATGAACTTATCTGGTTTAGTACGTTTTTATGAAGGTGCACACGGGGCGGGTATAAAGCCATTAGTGGGGGCTGATTTCTGGTTGCGTAGTCCAGAATTTGAAACCGAACCATGTCGCATCACTATTTTAGCTAAAGACAATGAAGGCTATAAAAACCTTACGTTACTTATTTCAAAAGCCTTTCAGCGCGGCCATATTTTTCATCGACCAGTAATAGATCGGGAATGGTTGGTGGAATTAAAAACCGGCCTTATTTTACTCTCAGGCGCGAAAGATGGCGATTTAGGTAAAGCGTTATTAAAAGGTAATCCGACGATAGTTGAATCGGTAGTGAGCTTTTATAAACAGCACTTTAGTGACCACTATTATATTGAGTTGATTCGCACGAGTCGGGAACTAGAAGAAGACTACCTGCATTTGGCAGTAGAGCTTGCAACTGCAGAGCAACTGCCGGTTGTCGCTACTAACGAAGTAGTTTTCTTAAAGGCTGAAAACTTTGAGGCTCATGAAATACGTGTCGCTATTCATGATGGCTATACATTAGATGATAAGCGCCGTCCGAAACGCTTCTCACAAGAGCAATATTTAAAAACTGCCGAGCAAATGGCTGAGCTATTTAGTGATATTCCTGAAGCACTGCAAAATACGGTGGAAATTGCTAAGCGCTGTAATGTTACAGTGCAGTTAGGCACTTACTTTTTACCTGACTACCCAACTGGCTCTTTAAAAATTGATGATTTCTTAGTTAAGGTTTCTCAAGATGGCCTAGAAGAGCGTTTAAAGTCTTTATTTCCTAATGAACAAGAGCGCCAAGAGAAACGCGGTGAATACGACGAACGACTCAGTATTGAGTTAGGTGTTATTAACCAAATGGGTTTCCCTGGTTACTTCTTGATCGTAATGGAGTTTATCCAGTGGAGTAAAGATAATAATATACCTGTTGGGCCGGGACGAGGCTCAGGCGCGGGTTCATTAGTGGCTTATGCGCTAAAAATTACCGACTTAGACCCACTTGAGTTTGATTTACTTTTTGAACGCTTTTTAAACCCTGAACGTGTATCTATGCCCGATTTCGATGTCGATTTCTGTATGGATAGACGTGATGAAGTTATCGATCATGTATCGGCACTTTATGGACGAGACGCAGTCTCGCAAATCATTACCTTTGGTACCATGGCAGCAAAAGCGGTGATTCGAGATGTAGGGCGTGTGCTTGGTCATCCGTATGGCTTTGTAGATCGCATATCAAAAATGATCCCTGGCGATCCCGGTATGACACTTGCCAAAGCGTTTGATGTAGAGCCGCGCTTGCAAGAGGCTTACGATGGTGACGGTGAAATAAAAGATTTGATTGATATGTGTCGCATCCTTGAAGGCTGTACACGTAACGCCGGTAAGCACGCCGGAGGGGTGGTTATATCACCCACCACTATAACCGACTTTGCGGCACTTTATTGTGATGACGAAGGTAAGTTTCCGGTTACTCAGTTTGATAAGAACGACGTTGAAACCGCAGGTTTAGTAAAATTTGACTTTTTAGGCCTTCGAACGCTCACTATTTTACAGTGGGCAATTGATATGACTAACGAGCGTATGGCTCGTGAGGGTAAAGAACCCGTCGATATCAATAGTATTCCACTCGATGATAAAAAAAGTATTGAGCTATTATTACGCGCCGAAACGACCGCGGTATTCCAGTTAGAGTCGCGCGGTATGAAAGACTTAGTTCGCCGCTTAAAGCCCGACAGTTTTGAAGATATGATTGCCTTAGTTGCTTTATTTCGCCCGGGGCCATTGCAGTCAGGCATGGTAGATAACTTCATTGACAGAAAGCTAGGCCGTGAAGAAATCTCCTATCCAGATGCGCAGTACCAACACGAAAGTTTGCAGCCTATTCTAGAGCCGACCTACGGCATTATTCTGTATCAAGAACAAGTAATGCAAATCGCGCAGGTATTAGCTGGTTACTCTCTTGGCGGTGCCGATATGCTACGCCGCGCCATGGGTAAGAAAAAACCTGAAGAAATGGCCAAGCAGCGTGCAACGTTTGAAGAAGGAGCGCGAAATAACGGTATCGACGGCGAACTTGCAGTTAAAATATTCGACCTGGTAGAAAAGTTCGCAGGCTATGGTTTTAATAAGTCGCACTCCGCTGCTTATGCGTTGGTGTCGTATCAAACGCTGTGGATGAAAACCCATTATCCAGCCGAATTTATGGCCGCGGTCATGTCGGCGGATATGGATAATACTGACAAAATTGTTACCTTGGTGGATGAATGTGAAAATATGAAACTCACCTTGTTACCTCCGGATGTAAATGCGGGTGAGTATAAGTTTACAGTCAATCTTAAAGGTGAAATTGTTTACGGTGTTGGTGCAATTAAAGGGGTCGGTGAGGCACCTGTAGATGCGATATTAGATGCGCGCCAAGCTGGTGGACCATTTAAAGATTTATTTGATTTTTGCGCCCGAGTTGATTTGAAGCGTATTAATAAACGGGTTACTGAAAAGTTGATTTATGCGGGCGCATTAGACAAGCTCGGCCCTGAAAAAACACAGCCTGCGCGCGCAACATTATTAGCAAGCTTACCAGGGGCCATGAAAGCGGCTGATCAACACCACAAAGCTGAGTCACTAGGGCAAAGTGACTTATTTGGTTTATTAGCAAGCGAGTCTGATGAAGTCGAGCAGGCATTTGTAAAAACCACACCACTGACTGATAACCAGTGGCTTGATGGTGAAAAAGATACACTCGGTCTTTACCTAACCGGTCACCCAATTAACCAGTACCGTAAAGAACTACGTTATTACACATCGTGCAAGTTAGTCGATTTACAACCGACTAATCGCGATGTGCAATCAACCGCGGCAGGATTGGTTATATCGGCGCGAACACTTATCAATAAAAAGGGAAATCGTTGGGGTCTTGTAACTTTAGATGACAAGAGCGCACGAATTGATGTACGATTATTCCCAGAACAGTTCGAAATGTACCAAGATATGCTACAAGTTAATAATATCTTGGTAATATCCGGACAGGTCAGCTTTGATAACTTCTCTGGTGGTATTACAATGACAGCCAGAGATATATGCACTATCGCACAAGCACGCGAAAAGCGTATTAAAGCGCTGAAAGTGACGCTTAATATGGTGCAAGTCGAAGCAAGCTTCTTCGAAAATTTACAACGAGTACTTGAACCTTATAAGTTTGGTACTTGTCCGATTAAGGTTTTTTACCAACGTCCAGATGCGCTGGCAGAATTAACCCTCGGAACCGAATGGTGTGTCACGCCAACAGATGATTTGATCCATAAATTATCTTTAATGGCGGCGCAAGATGTAGAACTAGAATTTAACTAATTAGGTAGTTTAGAGCATGAGCCTCAATTATCTTGATTTTGAGCTTCCAATTGCAGAATTAGAAGCAAAAATTGAAGAGTTACAAAATGTAAGCCGCGCTGGCGAATTAGACCTTGGATTAGAAGAGGAAGTCAGTCGATTAAAAGAGAAGTGCACGCAAATGAAAGAGAAAGTATTCTCTGAATTAGGTGCGTGGCAAGTTTCACAACTAGCCCGTCACCCATTGCGTCCTTATACTCGCGATTATATCGAGCGGATGTTTACTGAATTTGACGAGTTAGCAGGCGATCGTACGTTTGCTAATGATCCGGCTATTTTAGGTGGTGTTGCCCGTTTTGAAGGCCAACCAGTGATGGTTATTGGTCAGCAAAAAGGGCGCGGTACTGCTGAAAAAATTAAGCGTAATTTTGGCATGCCAAAACCGGAGGGTTATCGTAAAGCACTGCGTTTAATGGAAATGGCTGAACGGTTTAAAATGCCAATTATGACCTTTATTGACACGCCTGGTGCATATCCTGGTGTTGGCGCTGAAGAGCGTGGCCAATCTGAAGCAATTGCTCGTAACCTAAAAGTAATGGCCACTTTAAAAGTGCCCACAATTTGTACAGTTATCGGTGAAGGTGGTTCAGGTGGTGCATTGGCAATTGGTGTTGGAGACCGCGTTAACATGTTGCAATACAGCACTTATTCAGTAATTTCGCCAGAAGGTTGTGCATCAATCCTTTGGAAAAGTGCTGATAAAGCTCCGCTTGCAGCAGAAGCGATGGGTGTAACTGCAGAGCGTGTTAAAGAGCTTGATTTAATTAACAGCTTAATTGAAGAGCCTTTAGGTGGCGCACATCGTAATTACGATACAGTGGCACGTAACCTTAAAAATCAATTAAAGCGCGATTTAGCCGAGCTTCAAGAGTTAAGTACTGATGAAATGCTTGATAAGCGTTACAAACGTTTAATGTCGTTTGGTTATTGTTAAATAAGTAAGTTAATGAAAAAAAGCCGCTTTTGCGGCTTTTTTGTTTAATCGCAGGCGCATTTTATTTAGCGTGGCTAAATGCCAAGCCTTTGACATATAAAGAACACATAACAATGTTGTTTTTAATATTTTTAACCTAATGGTTTTAAGTTCATGCAAGTAACCGCTTTATACCCGGAGTTTTCCGCTCAAATTGACTCACTTATGAACCAAGGTCATGCTAATTTTACCGTGGCATTATCGGGTGGTGTAGATTCGGTCGTGTTACTGCACTTGATGACGCAGTATAAAGCAGTACATGGCAATATAGGCTTAGACGCTATTTATGTAAATCATGGCCTAAGCGAGTATGCCGATGATTGGCAGCAGTTTTGTAAGCAGTTATGCAGCTCACTAACGGTTCCTTTTCAGGCTGTTAAAGTAACTATTGAAAACAAGCCGCGTAATAGCTTAGAAGCACTAGCGCGAGATGCGCGTTATCAAGCACTTGATGAAAAAAGTCCAAAAGACAGTGTTATTTTATTGGGTCAGCATTTAAATGATCAGCTTGAAACCTTTATGTTAAGGCTTAAACGTGGTTCCGGTTTACAAGGCTTAGCTGCTATGAGAGAAAACCGGAAACTTAATTCAGGGCGAATATGTGCAAGGCCTCTTTTGAGTATTACTCGTCAAGAGATAGAGAGCTTTGCTGAAGTGCAGGGGATTTATCATATCACCGATGATTCCAACTTTGATGAATGCTTTGATCGTAACTTTATTCGTCAGCAAATAATTCCTTTGCTAGCCGAGCGCTTTACAGGCTTTGAAAAAAGCACAGCGCGAAGCATTGGCTTATTACAGCAGCAACAAGATGTGCTTGATGAATACACGCAAATTGACTTAAGTCGTTGTCAAAACAATCAGCAAGGACTTAATTGCCAATTGTTAAATGATTTTAGTGCACCTCGCCAAGCCAACGTATTACGGGCTTGGTTGAGTCAATTTATGGCACATTTACCATCGCAAAAACAAACCGAGCAGATACTTAGTCAAGCCTTAACGGCAAGAGTAGATGCTCAGTTGTTAATACAATTAAGTAATGGGCAAGTTCGTCGCCACCAAGGCTATTTATACTTTGTTACTGAATGTGTAGATATTAAAGATCAAGAATTAACCTGCGACGTAACCGTGTTATCTGATGGTAGTAAGCTGGTATTAAAGCAAGGAGAGGGTATTCGTAAGCCTTTTACTAATGAGCAGGTAAGTGTGCGTTTTAATTGCTTACAGGCACGGATAAAGCCAATTAATAAACCCGGTAATAACACTCTTAAGCACTGGTTTAAAGATGCTAAAGTTGCACCGTGGCTGCGCGCACATGTACCACTTATTTTTTATAATGACGAATTAGTTCAAGTAGGCGACTACTTTATAAGTTCGACGCATGCTGATAAAAATGGTGTTTTTTGGGAGAAAAAAGTATGAGCGAACAGCCTCATGTAGGCTTATCACTTGTTAATAAAGCCCCTTCAGGGATTGTGATTACTGTATTAATGGTACTGGTTGCGAGCCTTTTATTTGAGCTTCATTTAACCACCTTGGTATATGCTTGTGTAGGTGGATTATTGTGCGGCATTATATTAATTGCTTATTGGCTGGGCAAGGGAGGAATATTTTTTATATTAGGCATTAGTGCGCCGCTATTATTGGTGGTTATAGTGCCGCTAACCACGAAGGCTGCATTGTTGTATTTAATTAGTGGTTTCTTTTTTGGTTTTTGTTTGGCGTTACTTGGCTATAAACTTAAAAAGTAATTAAAAAATAAAAGGCAATAGGGCCATGGTTTAAAAGGTATTTTAAAATTATCAGGCGTTGTTGATTATTGACGCCATTACGCAAGTTTAATGCTTGTTTAACATGATACTTTTAATATCAGATCTACCAATGACGCTTCCTGTAAGTAGAGTCAGTAAAAAAGACGTAATCGTCATAAACTTTTACATGGCTTTTTTTACTTGCGACCAGTTAGATAATGAAAAAGTTAGCAGCGAGCTGCTTAAGTCTTTGCATGTTATTGCCTTTGCAATAAATAAAACCTAAGCAGAATTAAATTTAGAAAAGCGCCTGTACCTGTAACTGTTAAAACGCTTCGACGCGAAGGTAAAGAAATTAAACAACCAGAACAACAAACCAAGCTTTTATCCGGTAATATCTTGATGCAACAAGGCAAACCTCATCGGGTAGAACATTATTTATCTGACGGTAGCGAGTAGCTAAACTAGTTTGGTTTGTGTTAGCCACTCATGAAAATTAGTCTAATTCTAAAAAGGTTCTAATTTCAGGCAATTTTTTTAAGCCATCCTGGTAACCTATTTCAATTAGCTTTTGGGTGTAGCGCTTCTCAAACAATAAATAACTGGTTAAACTCGATTGTGAGTGCTTTTTAACTCCGATCATGCGTAGTAGTATTTTGATAGGCAATGGCATATCGTCATAGTACTGGGCAGCAATAGCATTAAAGTTCTCAGACGGATTGATCACACAAGTATCAATATGTTTGAGTTCTTGATGCTTATCACGACCAGGCAACAAACCAAGGGTACGATTTATTCGGTCTAGGCGTTCTAAGTCTGACTGTAACGTATCAGTAAATACGCTATCGAGTAAGTGCCCCGCAATCGCTGATACCCCCGGGTAATGCGGTACATAGCCCGGAGGATGAAGAGCACTTGGTTGATCTACACCAATGACAAATATTTTCTCAGCACCTAAATGTACACATGGACTTAACGGCGATAGTTGGTGAATTGAGCCATCCCCAAAGTAATGGTTGTATACATTCACACTTGGAAACACCATAGGAATAGCACTTGATGCCATTAGATGCTCAACATTAATCCGTGTCGCTTGGCCTTCACGTTTTGCGCGTCGCCAAGTTGTTTGATGGTTAGATTGGAAAAATGCTACCGAATCACCGGTCGTATAACTTGAAGCGGTAATCGATAGTGCTTCTAAGTAATGACGATGTATGTTGCGCTCAATGCGATGTAAATCTAATATTTCATTCAACAGCTTACGCAGAGGTTGATTATTTAATAAGCTAGCCGGTGGGTGGTTAATATGTTCAGACTGAAAACTAGTTAGCATATTACGAGTAATATGGCCAAACACACTTAAAAAGTCGCTTTTATAGACCATCGAGGTAGAAAAGTTTTTCCATACCGATTCAAGCTTTCTAACCGCCAAATGGGCACATGATGCATAACATGCCAGCGCAGCTGAATTAATAGCCCCCGCTGATGTGCCATTAATAATAGTAAAAGGTAATGGCGCATTACGTGGCATACTTTGCGCAAGGGCTTTTAATACGCCCACTTGATAAGCTGCGCGTGCACCACCACCTGTTAGTAGTAGAGCTATTTTCGGTTTGTCGTGATTAACTTGCTTGATTTTCATAGTTGCAATTAAACTGTTGTAGGTATTTACTTTATTTATTAACTGTAAGTCTTTAAGCTAGAAGAATCAAAGGATACCTTAGCCTTGTTGTTTTTTTTTGCTTGGCGATGTAATTTTACGCAGAGTATCAATTTTTAATTTTTATGGAGTTCGTATGTCAGATCAAACACCACAACCAGAGATTGAAAAACGTGCACCAAACAATAACTTTCTGTTTGCTATTGTCATCCTTGTTGTAATCGCTTGTGCCGCAGCTTTTGTTTTACTAAGCTCCGATGAAAAAGAAGTGGCTACCGAAGTGGAGCAAGCGCCGGTGGAACAACCGATGCAGACGTTTGAAGAACCAGAACCAGAACCAGAACCCGTAGAGCCTGAAACAACGATAGAAGAGCAAAATACAGCCATGCAACCACCAGTGCGTGATGCAGAGCCCGCGCTTGAGGTAAAACCGCTGCCAAACTTAAATGAAAGCGACGAAGTAGTTGTAGAGCGTATGGATGAGCTGCTAAGTGATCAGGTAATGAGTTTAATGATCACAGATGATGTAATCCGCCGTGGCGTTGTGTTTGTTGATAACCTTGCTGATGGGAAAATAGCTAGTAAGCATGCCCCAGTAGAGCGCCCAGAAGACACATTTAAAGTAATTGAAGGCGATATACTTACCATCGACCCTAACAGTTATGAGCGTTATACACCGTATGTAAAAGTATTTACTAGCATGAGCGCGGCACAAATTGTACGGATGTACGATGAATACAAGCCGTTAATTAATGATGCTTATGCAGAAATTGGCTATGACAGCGATGCTTTTAACCAAACATTAGAAGAAGCCATTGAACTACTATTGGATACCCCAGAGCCAAAAGGTGATATGCCGCTTATTCGTGATTCTGTCAATTATCAGTATGCGTATGCAGAGTGGGAGCAACTTCCTGCCGCACAAAAACAATTGTTGCGTATGGGCCCAGAGAACATAAAAAAAGTAAAAGCAGTTCTACGGAATGTGAAAGCAGAGCTCGAAAAGTAAAATTAAGTCTATAAAAGCCTGCGATTGTATAGCAAGTATGCAATCGCACTTTCTTTTTGCAATATCCCTTGAATAACACCGTAAAAGTAGAGATAATCCTTTCCGCGCCAAAGAAGGCCCTCAATGGTAGTCTTATTGGTCCTCTCGCAACACTAGTAGGTGAACTTGGTCAGGCCCGGAAGGGAGCAGCCACAGCTTACGACGTGTGTGCCGAGATGCGGCTGGTAAGACTGCCACCCAAACTATTTTAATTTATGTTGTTTGAAGTATAAGTTGACATATTTGTACTAAAAGATGGCATAAATTGGAAATATAAGGTGGCATAGTCTAGTATTTAACCAGATGGTTAGATGGCTGACTCACATGTACAGAAGAAAACTTAAACACTCTCGTGTTAAAAACCTCCATAAATTTGCTAGTCAAAAAATAAATCTACCTGTTTAGTCGAATCCTCTTTAGAGTTTGATGCTTGCTTTCATTTTGAATTTTCAACATCAATAGCCGCATTTGAAGCACAACCACTAGGTTACGAATATCAGTTTGATAACCGTACATGCAGTTATACACCTGACTTTTTACTTACCCGCACAGACGGTACGCAAAAATTTATCGAAGTAAAACCACAAAGCAAAATTGCCGACGAAGACTTTCGTGCACGTTTTATTGAAAAGCAAGCCATCGCTAAGGGTAATCCCCCCGAAAAATAATAGATGCCAAACGTAGAATTTTCTCTTATTGTAAACACAGGAGAAAATTATGAAAAAAGCACATTTTTCG
>NZ_JBQSVO010000039.1:0-27943 GCF_052376275.1 Pseudoalteromonas sp. AOP7-A1-14
ATTAACGCGGCTTTTTATTTGCTTTAAGCTAAACTTGGAGTGTTATTCAGCACTCAAGGTTTTTGTCGTTGCAGCATTTGCACGACCTGCAGGTTTAATAGAGCCTGCACGTAAACCACTATCTGGTATTAGTTCACGTTTGTCATGTGCCATGGCTGTAGGAGTAGGCTGAGAAGCACTATCTGCTACTGGTGTCGGCTGTGCCATTGGCGCACTCGCTGCACCTTGGGCAATTGCTGTTTTAACATGTTTTTCTGATAGGTCTGCGCTAATGGCTTCCTCAGTTTTCACAGGTTCTTCAGCTTTCACAGGTTCGTCAGTTTGCACTGGTTCTTCAGCATTCACTGGATCTTCAGTTTTCACTGGTTCTTCAGCATTAACTGGTTCTTCAGTTTGTACTGGTTCTTCAGTTTTTACTGGTTCTTCAGCTTTTACTGATTCTTCAGCATTAACTGGTTCTTCAGCATTAACTGGTTCTTCAGCTTTCACTGGTTCTTCAGTTTTAACTGGTTCGTCAGTTTTAACTGGTTCTTCAGTTTTAACTGGTTCTTCAGCTTTCACTGGTTCGTCAGTTTTTACTGGCTCTTCAGTTTTTACTGGCTCTTCAGCTTTAACTGGTTCTTCAGCTTTTACTGGCTCTTCAGCTTTTACTGGTTCTTCAGCTTTTACTGGTTCTTCAGTTTTAACTGGTTGCTGTGTAGTCGCTTCTTGTTCAGCAGATTGTTTGGCTTTTAACTCAGCTTCATATTCCGCAGCGGCCTGATCAGCAACTGGAATAAATGCAGGAGGCTCTGTTGAAAGTACCTCGTCAGTTTCACCTTCAGGACGACGACGACGTTGTCCTGCTGCACGTAAATGGCGAGGTGAGCGGCGTGAACGTGTGCGAGCTGGTGCTTCATCAGAGTTTGTTTCTACTGAGTCAGTACTTGGCTCTACTGTTTGAGTATCGGTTACTGAATCGCTAGTTACTGTTGGCGTATTTTCACTTTCAACTTTGCTGGCAATCTTGTTTTCAACGTTCGTTTCAACTGTATTTTCGACAGTGTTTTCTACTACCGGTTTAGTTTCAGTTACTTGTTCAACAGGTTGCTCAGTAGTAGCTGTATTCGCTGTTTCTGCAGATTCATCTTGAATACGTACTTTTTTACGAATATTACGACGCTGACGACGAACTTTAGGCTTTTGTTCCTTAGGCTCAACGGCGGCTTCTTTAGCTGGCGCTTCTGATTTTACTTCAGCTTTATCATCGCTACGGTTTTCATTACGTTTGCGTTGATTAGGGTTACGACGACGTTTATTACGGCCTTCGTTTTTGTCACGCGATTGTTCGGTATTAGTTGATGCGTTAGCTGTATTATCTTGCTCTTTAACTTCTTCGTCTTTAACTCGTTCATTACGCGGTTTATTGCGTGTGTTGTTACGACGACGCGGGTTGTTATTGCGACGGCGGTTATCGTTGTTACGATGATTATTGTTTCTAGTGCCTTTATTATCGGTCGATGGTTGCTTTTTCTCTTCGGTGTCATCGCTAAATAAAGATTTTATCCAGTTCCCAAGCTTTGCAAATAAGCTAACTTCTGCACCAGCTTGGGCTGCTTTTTCTACTGGTTTAGGTGCACTTTGTGGTGCCGGGGTCGAAGGCATTACCACACCTTTTAATACCGGTTCTTCACGTACTGGAGTTGCTGACTTTTTAGAGCGCTCTACGACTTCTTGCACAGGTGCAATTACTTGTTCATAGCTTGCTGTTTCTATGGTTTCGTCTTTACGTAAACGCATTACTTCGTAATGAGGGGTTTCCATATGTTTATTAGGAACGATCACCACATCACAGCTATGACGTTTTTCTATACGATTTACGCTACGGCGTTGCTCGTTTAATAAGTACGCGGCAACTTCTACAGGTACTTGTGCATTTACTTGGGAGGTGTTGTCTTTAATCGCTTCTTCTTCGATTAAACGTAGGATTGATAACGCAATTGATTCGTTTGAACGAATAGTTCCTTGACCACTACAGCGCGGACATGGACCTTGGCTTGCTTCACCAAGTGAAGGGCGCAAGCGTTGACGCGACATTTCAAGTAAACCAAAGCGTGAAATCTTGCCAATTTGTACGCGAGCTCTGTCTGGACGAGCGGCGTCTTTTAAGCGGTTTTCAACTTCACGTTGATGGCGCGGTGGCGTCATATCGATAAAGTCGATAACAATTAAACCACCTAAGTCACGTAAACGTAATTGGCGGGCAATTTCGTCTGCAGCTTCTAAGTTGGTATTAAGTGCTGTTTCCTCGATATCGCCGCCTTTAGTGGCTTTTGATGAGTTGATATCAATAGACGTTAGTGCTTCTGTTGGATCAATGACTATTGAACCACCTGAAGGTAAGCGTACTTCTCGTTGGAAGGCTGACTCAATTTGGCTTTCAATTTGGTAATGGGTAAACAGTGGCACTTCACCTTGGTAAAGTTTTACACGGCTCATAAAGTCAGGGCGAAAACGCTCAATATGCGCTTTTGCTTCTTCAAACACTCGTGGTTTATCAATTAAAATTTCACCAATATCACGACGTAAATAATCGCGAATAGCGCGGAAAATTACATTACTTTCTTGATGAATTAAAAACGGGGCTTTACCGCCATCAGATGCTTGTTGAATAGCCTCCCAATGAACTAATAAGGCTTTAAGGTCGTAATCAAGTTCTTCAAAAGTTTTGCCTACGCCTGCAGTACGCACAATTAAGCCCATACCTTTTGGTAATTCTAGGCGACTTAATGCTTCTTTAAGATCTGTACGCTCATCACCTTCAATACGACGCGAAATACCGCCAGCACGAGGATTGTTTGGCATCAATACTAAATAGCTGCCAGCTACGCTGATAAAAGTAGTAAGGGCGGCGCCTTTTTGGCCACGCTCTTCTTTATCAACTTGTACGATAACTTCTTGACCTTCTTTGATCACGTCACGAATGTTCGGACGACCATGGAAGGTATAGCCTTGTGGGAAGTAAGTACGAGCAATTTCTTTTAAAGGAAGGAATCCGTGACGTTCAGCGCCGTAATCAACAAAGGCGGCTTCAAGTGACGGTTCGATACGAGTGATTTTGCCTTTATAAATATTGGCTTTTTTTTGTTCGTGACCTGGGCTCTCGATATCTAAATCATATAGGCGCTGGCCATCAACCAGTGCTACGCGCATTTCTTCTTGCTGCGTTGCATTGATTAGCATACGTTTCATATTATTACTCTACTAGTTTTATGTCTCTGACATGACGATACTTATCGCCTGTTCAGTTGCTCCCATCGCTTCTTTTTGTACAGTCTCACGACTGGGTCTGTGGGGGGAGCTTGGCTGTGTTTTGCACATTGTTATGTTTATGCTGCTGGCGACAATAACGCTTTATTACGTTATTAAATTCTTATTTGAGACAAAACATAAGGGTGTTTTTACTAACACGCTAAATGCAGTTTTATCCAGAAGTCAGCCATTTAAAAAATTAACTATTTGTGTGTTACACGGGCAAATTCTGAACGACGTATTTGACGTCGTCACTATCAGACAAAATTATCTGTTCATTGCTTTTTTTATCAACATCAATTGCTATTCATGCTCAAACATAAGCGGCGATATATTACGCGCATCACCGTTAATTGAACGCACGTGTTAACTGGGTACATATAAAAGCTTTGGAAAACTTAACTCGGATCTGTATGATCGGCAACCCAGAATGTGCATCACGAATGTTTTAAATGTGTTAAAAAGCACCGTTGTTACTGCAAATTATATTTACAGTAATGATTATCCCATTATTACATCCGTGTTAGCAACTAAATTATTTACTTAAATCAGTGATTAGGCAATGTCAGAAAAAACCGGCTTACAAGTATCTTTCGTCACGATCACCGAGGACCACCTCGGTCAGCGTATTGATAACTTTCTTATTACCCATTTAAAAGGGGTGCCAAAAAGCGCGATTTATAAAATTTTGCGTAAAGGGGAGGTGCGCGTAAACAAAAAACGCATTAAGCCTGTTTATAGGCTAAAAATTGACGATGTCGTGCGTATTCCTCCCATAAAAGTAGCCGAACGTGAAGAGTTTGTGCCGACAAAACTCGATAAAATAGCTAAACTAGAAGACGCGATTTTGTTTGAAGATAAGTATTTAATTGTCATCAATAAGCCATCGGGTATGGCTGTTCATGGTGGTAGTGGGCTAAGTTATGGCTTAATTGAAGCACTGCGTGCACTTCGTCCAGATGAACGTAGTTTAGAGTTAGTTCATCGTTTAGACCGTGATACTTCGGGTTGCTTATTAATTGCCAAGCGTCGTTCTGTGCTTACTAGTTTGCATGAACAATTACGTGAAAAAACCATGGAAAAAAATTATTGGGCATTGGTCGACGGTCAGTGGGACTCTAAAACTAAAAACGTGACCGAAGGTTTGCGTAAAAATACGCTGCAATCAGGCGAGCGTATAGTTAGAGTTGACAACACTGAAGGTAAACCATCACATACACGGTTTAAAGTACTTGAACGCTTTGATGAATGTTCATTAGTACAAGCATCGCCAGTAACAGGGCGTACTCACCAAATTCGTGTTCATACTCAATGTGTAGGCCACCCAATAGCGTGTGATGATAAATATGGCGACCAAGGTTTTGATGCAGGAATGCGTAAAATAGGCTTAAACCGTTTATTTTTACATGCTCACGATTTGCGCTTTTATCACCCTAAAAATGAAACAACCATGCGCGTTGAAGCGCCTCTTGATAAAACCTTAAAAAATTGCATTAAAACATTACGTGCAGCTAAGTCATGAATAAATATAAATTAGTGATTTTTGATTGGGATGGCACGGTAATGGATTCGGTGCCAAAAATAGTTAATTGTATGCAGCAAAGCGCGCTTACACTTAATTTAGCCGTACCTAGTGATGATGCATTTAAGAATATCATTGGTATGTCACTTGAAAAAGCAGTTGCAGTGCTGTTCCCTGATGATGACGCACCGTGTGCAGATATTGTGCTTGAGTACCAGCGTCAATATAAAGAAGTGGATACCACAGTCGCACCACTTTTCGTCGGTGTAGAACGCACATTAATTGCGTTACAACAGCAAGGCGTGTTACTAGCCGTTGCCACGGGTAAAAGCCGCGCAGGGCTTGAGCGCTTATTAGACGAAACCAAGCTGCGAGGCTATTTTGTTGCAACGCGGACCAGCAATGAAGCGCTGTCAAAACCGTCACCAGATATGCTGCTACAACTACTTGAAGAGTTAAATATAGCGCCCAGCGATGCAGTTATGATTGGTGATACGCAAATTGATATGATGATGGCACAAGCTGCAAATATTAACCGTGTGGGTGTGACAATGGGCGCACACAACGCGACTCAACTTAATGAATTTAAACCTATTGCAACAGTCGATTCATTTGTACAGTTACAGCCGCTGTTAATAGAGTAGATTAAGCTTGTTGCGCTGCCAGTACATTGACATTAAACTCTTTAAGTAATTGACTGAGTTTAATGAGTGGCAAGCCAATTAAGCTATTTGGATCGTCACCGCTTAATTTTTCAAATAAACAAATACCTAGGCCTTCGCTTTTAAAGCTGCCAGCGCAATTATAAGGCTGTTCTGCGTCGCAATAGGCGCTGATATCTGCATTGCTTAATTTTTTAAAGGTTACATTAAACGGCTCTATAATTGTTTTTGTACGGTTACTGGCAATATCGAAAACGCAAAGGCCGGTTAAAAACGTCACCGTTTGCGCGCTAAACAAGCTCAATTGCTTGATTGCGTTTTCTTTAGTGTGTGGTTTGCCCAAAATTTGTTGGTCAAATACTGCAACTTGGTCAGAGCCAATAACTAAGCCTTGGTTAAAGTGATTTATGGCTTCTCGGGCTTTTAGCTCGCTTAAGCGGGCAACTAATGAAGCCGGTAGTTCGTCTGCTAAAGGTGATTCATCAACATTGGGTGAAAAAGTATCAAAGGGTAAATTAAATTTTTTTAATAAAGACTGACGAAAGGGTGAACTTGAGGCTAAAATAAGCGAGTGCTTCATGGATTGTTTTCCTAGTATGAATCAGATTGAGTTAGGATAAATCAGATCCGAGTTTAAAACACGTTAAAAACCAGCTAAAATTGGTTTTTTATTTTGACTAACCCAGTAACTATCTATATGATGCAGCCCCTATGCAAAAGGTGAAAATTCCCGTCACTCTTCATCCTGGCAAAGCTGCGCAACACCGTTTAAAGTACGATGGTATTGTGCCGCTTGCAAAACTTACCCGTTTACGGGGAGTTGTTCAGGAAGAAGTAGGTGAAGTAACGGTAAAAATTCATTGCAAAAACGATGAGCAAGGTTTAGCTGTGATTAGAGGCAATTTGTCCACACACGTAACTGTTACTTGTCAACGTTGTAATGGTGATTTAGGGTTGGATTTGGATCAGGACTTTGTTTATTCCCCTGTTGGTGAGGATACAGAGTTAGATATTTTTCCAGAAGACTACGATGAAGTAGCACTTGATGAAAATGGTGAAATTAACGTATTTGATTTAATCGAAGACGAATTAATTTTAGCCGTTCCATTAGTGGCTACCCACAACGAAGCTTCATGCAGTTATTCAGCAAAGCCTGCCAGCTTTGGTGTTTTAAAGGCGGAAGATGATAAACCAAATCCATTTGATATTTTGAAACAACTTAAGAAAGATTCTTAGGAGAAGACTATGGCTGTACAAAAAAGCAAAAAGTCTCGTGCAAGACGCGGCATGCGCCGTTCACACGATGCGATTAGTGGTCCAAGTTTAACTGTAGACCAAACATCTGGTGAGACTCATCGTCGTCACCATGTGACTGCAGATGGTTACTACAAAGGCGTTCAAGTAATTTCTAACTAAGAGATTGCTTATATGCTGACCAATCTAACCATTGCGTTAGATATGATGGGGGGCGATTATGGCCCCCGTTCATCTATCCCCGCAGCCGTTAACGCGGTAAATGCTAATGCCAACTTAAGACTTATCTTATGTGGTAACGAGCAAGTAATAACTAATGAACTCGAATCCCTCGATTCTTTATCTCATCCAAGATTAATTATTCGTCACTGCAGTGATGTTGTCACTAATGGCTGTGAGCCTGCTTTAGTGGTCCGTTCTAAAAAAGATTCATCAATGCGTGTAGCTCTTGATTTAGTTAAATCAGGTGAAGCACAGGCGTGCGTGAGTGCCGGAAATACTGGTGCCTTATTGTTTATGGCGCATTACGTATTAAAAATGCTGCCAGGGGTAAAACGCCCTGCATTAATTTCAGCTGTCCCCACCGAGCGAAAAAATCCTGTTTACCTTCTTGATTTAGGCGCTAATGTGCATTGTGATGCGCAAACGCTCTACCAGTTTGGTATTATGGGCTCCGTTGTCGCGGGGCAAGCATTAGACTGTGATAACCCGAAAGTAAGCTTATTAAACATTGGCTCCGAAGACATTAAAGGCCATGAAGATATAAAACAGGCTGCCCAGTTGATGCAGCAATGTGATTATATTAATTATACTGGTTATAGCGAAGGCAGTGATATTTTTACTGGTAAGTCAGATGTTATTGTCTGCGAAGGCTTTGTTGGAAATGTGGCATTAAAGACCTGTGAAGGTATTGCTAAACTTATTATGTTTAAGCTAAGCAAAGCGCTGAGTAAGCATTGTTTCTATAAGTGTTTAGCCTTTATGTTGCGCCCGGTAATAAAAAAACTCTATAAACGGGTGAACCCCGACCAGTATAATGGTGCTTCTCTGGTAGGATTGCGCGGTATTGTGGTAAAAAGTCATGGAAATGCATCAGCAAAAGCTTTTCATGCTGCTATCGATGAAGCTGCCAAAGAAGTTGAACGCCAACTTCCTGAAAAAATAGCGGCTATTTTCGAGCAAACACACTCAACAAAAAATGACGACTGATCAAATACGCAATTCAGTCGATCATTTAGATATTCATTTATTTGTTTAATAAAAAGAGCAAAATATGACACAAAAAATTGCACTTGTATTTCCTGGCCAAGGCTCACAGTCAGTGGGTATGTTAAGTGAGCTGTTAAGTGAGTCAGAGATTGTTAAAGCGACCTTTGCAGAAGCATCAGAAGCATTAGGTTATGATTTGGCTGCCCTAGTAGTGAATGGCCCAGAACAAGAGCTAAATAAAACTCATCGCACGCAACCTGCATTATTAACCGCATCGGTTGCTATTTATCGTCAGTGGTTAGCTGCCAATCCAGATACTGCTGTTACCATGGCAGGACATAGTTTAGGTGAGTATTCTGCACTTGTATGTGCAGATGTATTAAGCTTAAGCGAAGCAGTGAAGTTAGTTGAAAACCGTGGTTTATATATGCAAGAAGCCGTGCCAGCTGGCGTAGGTTCAATGGCTGCTATAATTGGCTTAGGCGATGATGAGATTAAAACAGCTTGTAGCGCATCAGCGCAAGGTGAAGTGGTATCGCCGGTAAATTATAACTCGCCAGGGCAAGTTGTTATTGCTGGACATAAAGCGGCGGTAGATAGAGCATCAGAGGCATGTAAAGAAGCCGGAGCTAAACGCGCATTACCACTTTCAGTGAGTGTGCCATCACATTGTGAACTTATGAAGCCTGCGGCAGAGAAGTTAGCCGCTGATTTAGCTGCTTTAACATTTAATACACCTAAGTGTGATGTAATTAATAATGTTGATGTAAGCGCAGAAAGCGCTGCCGATGCAATTAAACAAGCGTTAGTACGTCAACTTTATAGCCCAGTACGCTGGACTGAAACAGTGCAAACACTTGTAGCGCAAGGTATCACTCAAAGCTATGAGTTTGGCCCAGGGAAAGTATTAACGGGTCTTGCAAAACGGATTGATAAAGCAATGGTATGTGGCTCGGTAAATAGTCAAGCTGCCATTGATGAAGCAAAATAAGAGTAGGAATAAGATGGCAAATTTATTTTCATTGGAGGGCAAAGTTGTCCTTATAACTGGTGCGAGTCGTGGTATTGGTAAGGCGATAGCAACCACACTAATAGCGCAAGGCGCAAAAGTTGCTGGTACTGCTACTAGCGAGTCTGGGGCTGCTAAAATCAGCGAATACCTAGGTGACAATGGTAAAGGATATGCGCTTAACGTAACAGATTCTGCATCGATTGAGGCAACACTTGCTGCAATAAAAGCCGATTTAGGTGATATTGATGTACTTGTTAATAATGCCGGTATTACCCGTGATAACTTATTAATGCGTATGAAAGACGGTGAGTGGGATGATATTATAGATACTAACTTAAGTTCGGTTTTTCGCTTGTCAAAGGCTGTATTACGCCCGATGATGAAGAAAAAGAATGGTCGTATCATCAATATTGGTTCAGTAGTGGGCACTATGGGTAATGCCGGCCAAGCAAATTATGCAGCTGCTAAAGCGGGGGTTATTGGTTTTTCTAAATCATTAGCTCGTGAAGTTGCATCGCGTGGCATTACTGTTAACGTGGTGGCGCCAGGTTTTATTCAGACTGACATGACAAACGAGCTTACAGATGAGCAAAAAGCAGCTACGCTAACTAATGTTCCTGCTGGTCGTTTAGGTCAGCCTGACGAAATTGCCGCTGCCGTTTGTTACTTAGCATCTGATGCTGCTTCTTATGTATCAGGCGAAACACTGCATGTAAATGGTGCAATGTATATGGTTTAAGGAACTTCGTTCCTATTTGTTTAAAGTAAGTATGTAGAAAAATGTTGAATTTTTTGTGATCTTGCTTTAAACCTACTTAAATTCGTTGTGAAAATAAGCGATAAAAGAGACAAATAACTCTCAAGAGGTTTGACCAGATAAATAATTATCATCAAATCCTTGAATCACAGAATTATGCGCCGTAAACTACGCCGCAATCTGAAAATAACGCATTGGCGTTTTTATTAAAGGAAAGAAGAATGAGCGACATCCAAGAACGCGTAAAGAAAATCATCATTGAGCAACTAGGTGTTAAAGAAGAAGAAGTTAAGCACGAAGCTTCTTTCGTTGATGACTTAGGCGCCGATTCACTTGATACTGTTGAATTAGTAATGGCTCTTGAAGAAGAGTTTGACACTGAGATCCCAGATGAAGAAGCTGAGAAGATCACTACAGTTCAATCTGCAATCGATTACGTTACGGCTCACGCTGAGTAATTAATCGCAAATTAAGGGCAGCATCCGCTGCCCTTAGTCTATCTAGAGTATGATACCTATAAAATGGTATACACCCACCTAAAAATAATAATTTCCTTATTGGAGGCAACCCGTGGCTAAACGTCGAGTCGTCGTAACAGGCTTAGGAATGTTGACACCGCTAGGTAACGATGTTGAATCAACCTGGCAAGGTTTGTTGAATGGTAAAAGCGGTATTCAAACTATCACGCATTTCGATACTTCAAGTTTCGGCACCAAATTCGCAGGTTTGCTGAATGATTTTGATGCATCAGCTTACATGCCACCGAAAGATGCTAAAAAGATGGATTTATTTATCCAATATGGCATAGCGGCGGGTGTGCAAGCATTACAAGATTCTGGCCTAAATATCACAGAAGAAAATGCATCACGTGTTGGTGTAGCTGTAGGTTCAGGTATTGGTGGTTTAACTTTAATTGAAGAAAACCACATCAAATTATTAAACAGTGGCCCACGTAAGCTTTCTCCTTTTTACGTGCCGTCGACCATTATCAATATGATCTCAGGTCATTTATCGATTATGCACGGTCTACGTGGTCCTAATATCTCTATTGTAACTGCTTGTACTACTGGCTTACACAATATTGGCCATGCGGCGCGCATGATCGCTTACGGCGATGCTGATGCTATGGTAGCCGGTGGCGCTGAAAAAGCCTCAACACCCATTGGTATGGGTGGTTTTAATGCCGCACGTGCTATGTCAACGCGTAACGATAATCCACAAGCGGCTTCTCGTCCATGGGATAAAGACCGTGACGGTTTTGTACTGTCTGATGGCGCGGGTGTTATTGTGCTTGAAGAGTATGAACATGCTAAAGCCCGCGGTGCTAAAATTTATTCTGAGTTAGTGGGTTTTGGTATGAGTGGCGACGCTTACCATATGACTTCACCACCAGAAGATGGCGCCGGTGCAGGGCTTGCAATGGAAAATGCCTTAAATGATGCGCAAATAAATGCCGAACAAGTGGGTTATATTAACGCACATGGCACATCGACTCATGCAGGTGATAAAGCAGAGACTTCAGCCGTTAAATCTATTTTTGGCGATGCAGCTAAAGATGTAATGGTAAGCTCGTCTAAATCAATGATGGGCCATTTACTTGGTGCTGCAGGCTCGGTTGAATCAATTATTACGATTTTATCGCTGCAAGAGCAAAAAGTATCACCGACAATTAACCTTGATAATCCAGATGAAGGGTGTGATTTGGACTATGTGCCACACACTGCACGCGATGCAAAATTAGACTATGCACTGTGTAACTCATTCGGTTTTGGTGGTACTAATGGCTCATTGCTATTTAAAAAGGTATAATCTTTTTTAACAACAAGACAGAATAAAAACCCAGTTGTTACTGGGTTTTTTTATATGTGAATGATGACAATACAAAAAACACCACAAAAAATAATAACAATCACCGCGCAAACCACCATTAGTACGGGGGATCGCGGCTTTAATTATGGCGATGGTTTTTTTACAACGGCTAAAGTGCTCAATGGTGAGGTTGAACATTGGCCATTACATCAACAGCGCTTATGTGAATGTAGCGAACGTTTATTATTTGGTGAGCTAGATTTTACTGAGCTTAAGAGCGCGATAGCGGCTCTTATTGCTGAGCAAGTCATTGGTGTATTAAAAATAATTGTCACCCGCGGTGAAGGTGGGCGAGGTTATGGTTTACCAGAGCAGCCAAAGCTGAAAATTTTATTGTCGTTACTGCCTTTCCCTGCCGGTTATCCTGAACTTCCAAAGCGAGGCATTACATTGGGGGTCAGCCCTATAAAATTAGCCTCTCAGCCGTTATTTGCCGGTTTGAAAACATTAAACCGTCTAGAGCAAGTGATGATAAAGCAGGCGATGCAACAGCAACCTTACGATGATGTCGTGGTGTGTGATTATAACGGTTATGTGATTGAAACTTCTGCGGCGAATATTTTTGCGATTAAAGGCGGCCGTATAGTCAGTCCACAGTTACAAAATTGTGGTATTAAAGGGGTTTATCTACAATCACTGTGTGCTAAATTACCGATTGAATTTATTGATATTACCCTCGAACAATTACAGCGAATGGATGCCGTATTTATGTGTAATAGTTTAATGGGGGTTGTGCCTGTGACTGCTATTGGCGATATTCAGTTCCAGTTAGCGCCCAGCTCATTATTGTTACAAGAATTGTTTGCCAAGGAGTCTACGTGTTAAGAATTATTATATCGATTATATTATTGGCAGTGCTCAGCACCGCAATCGGCTATCACCAATTGCAAACAACTATTAAAAGACCATTAAAGATTGCACAAACACAGGTATTTAAAGTTAAAAAAGGCACTGGGTTTAATCAGTTATGCCAACAGTGGCGAGCTAAAAATTGGCTTGAAGGGTGTCTGCGTTACCAAATACTTGCAAAGCTTGATCCTACGCTTACTGACTTAAAAGCAGGCTTATATGAGCTTGATAATGGCACTGTGCTTGATAATATTCGCCGTATTAACCAAGGCCAGCAAATAAATTTTAGTTTTACTATTATCGAAGGACAAACACTGCGTGATGTATTAGCAAATATAAAAGGCGAAGAACGTTTAGAAAAAGACCTTGATACTGATAATTTAGCAAAGCAAATTACAAACTCTGAACAACATTTAGAAGGTTGGCTATTTCCCGATACCTACCACTATCATGCAAATGATAAAGCAAGTGCAGTGCTTAAGCGCGCTTATCATAAAATGCAGCGTGTGTTAAATGAGGCATGGCTGCAAAGAGCACCCGTATTGCCATACGAAAGTGCTTATGAAGCATTAACAATGGCCTCAATCATAGAAAAAGAAACCGGCCTTGCCAGTGAGCGTCCTGTAATCGCTTCTGTATTTTCGAATCGTTTAAATGCCAATATGCGTTTGCAAACCGATCCAACGGTGATTTATGGCCTTGGTACAGCGTATGATGGCGATATAAAGCGCAAAGATTTAACCAGTTATACACCTTATAATACTTATAGAATAAACGGTTTACCACCAACGCCGATTGCTATGCCGTCAAAAGCAGCTATATTAGCTGCGGTTAATCCGCCTGAGTCTGATTATGTTTACTTTGTTGCAAAAGGAGATGGTAGTCATACCTTCTCTAAAACATTAAAAGAGCATAACCGAGCAGTACGAGATTATTTACGTTATCAAAAGCAACTGAACAAATAATTTAAGCTTATTTTGCTTATAAAAGAGATACCATGACCGGAAAATTTATTGTCATAGAAGGCCTGGAAGGGGCAGGGAAATCAACGGCGATTGCTATTTGCCAAGAATTTTTAGAGCAATGCAGCATTGACTTTACGAATGTCAGAGAGCCTGGTGGTACGCCACTCGCAGAAGCCTTACGAGGTCTTATAAAGGCCAGCCATGATGAAGCTATTGCCCCTGAAACTGAATTATTAATTATGTATGCCGCGCGTTCACAACTGGTCAATAATGTTATAACCCCAGCGCTAACAAAAGGCCAGTGGGTGCTTTGTGACCGCCATGATCTTTCTTCACAAGCCTACCAAGGTGGTGGCCGTGAAATAACGCAAACAACTTTAAGTGCATTGGCTGATATTGTTTTAAAAGGCTTAAAACCTGATTTGACAATTTATTTAGATATTGACCCTGCAATCGGACTTGCCCGTGCAAAAGGCCGTGGAGAGCTTGATAGAATTGAAAAAGAACATTTGAGCTTTTTTGAGCGTACCCGCGCGCGCTATTTAGCACTTGCAAATAACGATGATAGTATAAAGTTGGTTAATGCTGAACAAGCCATTGAAAATGTCCATCAAGATATACTCGCCGTGCTTGAAAACTTTATGCAAAGTAACACTTAGTATGGTTTATCCGTGGCTTGAACAAACAAAGCAACAATTAGTCAAAAGCTTTAATGCTGGGCGCTTTCATCATGGCCAATTATTTTATGGTTTACCAGGCGTTGGTAAGCAAGCTATGGTCGAACAACTTGCAAATAGTTTGCTGTGTCTGCAATCGACTAACTTATCTCCTTGCGGGCAGTGTAAAGGTTGTCATTTAAATCAAGCCGCCACGCATCCTGACAAGCGGGTTATTAGCGTTGAAGGGCAAAGCATAGGCGTTGATGATATACGCAGTGTCAGTGATTTTATGAACCAGTCAGCGGCGCAAAATGGTGCTAAAGTTGTAGTGATCAATGATTGCCATAAAATGACGACAGCCGCTGCCAACGCGTTATTAAAAACCTTAGAAGAGCCAAGCAAACAGCGTTTTTTATTATTAACGACCAGTCAACTTAATCAACTCCCCGCGACTATTTTAAGCCGCTGTGCAAAAATGGATATCGTGGTTAAATCGCCGCAATTGGCAGCACAATGGCTAGGGTCTGTGATTGATAACAAGCAGTATCAATGGCTTGACCTATTCTACGCACAACCGTTACTTGTGAGTCATTGGCAGGACAATGATTTGCTCGAAACCGTCGATAGCCTTTATAAATTTGCTACTGGCCTAAAAGACAGCCATAATTTCAGCAGTTTAGCAAATATACTTAGCAAGCAGCCTGCACTTATTTCGGTATTTATTTTATTTTTAAATGCTCATCTTAAGGCTCAGTTATTAAATGGTTTGAGTTTTGATGCTTATCAAAATATTCAACTTGCTGTGACCGAGTTTTTACAAAATAGCACCGAAGTACTAGGCTTAAATTTATCCCTCGCTATTTCTCGTTTAGCGTATAGTTTGCAAAAAAATATTAATTAGGAGCGCACAGTGCAAGAATTATTAGTTGATATAGACAACTTGGATGAATTGTATCGCAGCTATATGCCTTATTTAAAAACCGGTGGTTTATTTGTTCGTACCAATATGCGTTATGAAATGGGGCACTCTCTAGCATTAAAAGTCACATTACCTGATGCCCTTGAAGATGACGTAGTAACCGGTAAAGTTACTTGGATAACCCCGCAAGGCGCACCAAGCTCTAATCCTCCGGGGATTGGCATTAGCTTTATAGATGATAAAACGAATCTCAATACGAAGATCGAAAAACTACTGGGTACTATGTTAAACTCGGGTAATCCAACGTATACCATGTAAGTAGTACCATGATTGTAGATTCTCATTGCCATTTAGACCGTCTCGACTTTGATAAGCTCGACTTAAACCTCGACCAAGTACTTGATAATGCAAGAGCTAAGCAAGTTGAGCATTTTTTATGTGTAAGCGTAACGCTTGATCAATTTCCTAGTATGCTAGACAAAATTAAAGATTATAGTGATGTGTCAGCTTCTTGTGGTGTGCATCCACTTGATCAAAAAGACGCTCTTGATAAACAACGCTTAATTGATTTAGCTAGCAATGACAAAGTGGTTGCCATTGGCGAAACCGGCCTTGATTATTATTACGCAAAAGACACCCATGCGGTGCAGCAAGCCAGCTTTGTGGGTCATATAGAAGTCGCTAACGAATTACAAAAACCGCTGATCATACACACTCGTGATGCCCGTGAAGATACTATAAATTTAATGCGCGAACATAACGCAGAAAAGTGCGGCGGTGTATTACATTGCTTTACCGAAGACTGGGCGATGGCTAAAAAAGCGATAGATTTAGGTTTTTATATTTCTATTTCAGGCATTGTGACCTTTAAAAATGCTGTTGAGTTAAAAGAAGTCGTTAAACAAATACCACTTGACCGACTACTAATTGAGACTGACTCACCGTATTTAGCACCAGTACCTTATCGTGGTAAAATTAACCAGCCCGCATATGTACAAGATGTTGCTTATTACATTAGTGAGCTAAAAGGTATTAGTTATAAAGAGCTTGCTTTAGCGACAACGAATAACTTTTATTCGCTATTTAACTTATAAACACTCCCTCAGGAAACAGTAACTCAGTAAATAAAGGTTAGGGCTTAATGTCGAAAAGTGCAGCGCAACTTCCGCTACTATTAATGGGGCCAATGGTGCGCCGTGCTGACTCTGCTGTCGTTTGTATACAATTTGCTACAACTAAAGCTGGCAATTATCGTATAGAGCTCTCTGGTCTTGCTACCAACAACGAGCTTCAAAGTATTCGTTTAGGCAAACAAGTGTTTTTACACTTTATTACTTTGAAGCCCATTGAGCCGACCTTACCGACAGATGTTTTACTTGGTTATCAGCTGTTTAATGACGATCAAACCATAGACCTAACTGCCTTTAGTTATCCGGGAAAGTCCACGCCAGCATTTGTTATACCACGAGTTCTTGAGCAAGTTTTTCACGGCTCGTGTAGAAATCCTCACCATCCTGCAAAAGATAGCTTAGTTGCAGCAGAGCATTGGCAAAATGAACAACGCACGAAGGGTAATGTTGGCGCAGATATATTATTGCTATCAGGTGATCAAGTATACGCCGACGATGTGGCAGGGGCGATGCTTATTGCTATTAAGCGGTTAATAAAAAAGCTCGGCATTTATAAAGAGCTGCCGCTTGATATTGAGCTACCTGAGGATATTAATGAGCAGCTTTATCGGCGACATTTATACCTGCCAAAATTACCGTGGCAACAGCGTCGTAAAACTGGGGTCGGGTATTGGTTAAAAAAAGATGAGCCACACTTTTCAAGCTTAAAAGCGGCCAACCATTTAATATTTTTTGAAGAGTTTATTGCTTTATATTTACTTAATCTCAGTTCATTAGCTTGGCAACTAATTGACTTTGACAGTATCAATTATCAAGCAAGAACAGCTAAGTGTCAGCAGATATTCGATAACGAGAAAAAGGCATTACTTATTTTTGGCCAAGGTCTTAGCGATGTGCAGCGTTTATTTGCAAATGTTTCAACATTAATGATGTTTGACGATCACGATGTCACTGATGATTGGAACTTAACAGCAGGTTGGGAGCAAGCAATTTACCAGCACCCAGTTAGCCGTAGAGTAGTTAATAATGGCTTGATAAGTTATTGGTTAATGCAAGGCTTTGGTAATGATGCGGGAAACAAAACCAGTAGCTTAATTAATGATTTTAAAGCAAGTTTTACTGAGGGTAACAGCTGGCAGTTTAAAGCCTTTGATAAAGCCATACTTGATTTTAACCACTGGCATTATGAACTTAATACTATCCCCAAAGTAGTCGTACTTGATACACGGACTCACCGCTGGAGAAATGAAAGTAATTTTAACGAACCCTCAGGGTTACTTGATTGGGAGCGGCTCACCGAGCTTGAAGAAAGTTTATTGGCTCATGAACAGGTGATTATAGTGTCTCCTGCGCCGGTATTTGGGGTTAAATCAATCGAGGCAATTCAAGCGATTTTTAATATGTGTGGACAACCGCTGCTAGTTGATGTTGAAAATTGGATGGCGCATGAAGGATCAGCAAAAAAGTTACTGAATACTTTTCGCCGTAATGACACGCCAAAAGAAACGTTAATTTTATCTGGAGATGTACACTACTCATTTTGTTTTTCAGTACAAAAACGTTTTGGTGATCACTCAAATCGTATCTGGCAATTGACCGCCAGCGGCATTAAAAATGAATTCCCTCGGAAGTTAATTAATATACTCGATAAAATTGATTCGATTTTGTATGCGCCTAAAAGCCCACTTAATTTGTTTACCAAACGCTGGCATATGGAAGTAGATAAACATCAAACCAAAGGAGATGGGCAAAAATATTTAGTAAGTGACTCAGCTATTAGTTTAATAACACTAGAGCAGAGGAATTTAGCCCGCTATCAGTTAATACACGGCGATGGCCGTTTAACTGAGTTTGATTTAGAAGAAAAATAATCCTAAATCAATTTTTGAATAAGTAATTAATTACACTAAAACCTGCATTTAAACTTTCCACTTCAAATAACTATTAGTGCAATAAAATAGTGCAATAAAAGATGCAGAGTTCCCATGTGGCTACACGTAAAATTAACGCTACAATAATAATTATTAACGAAATGCGTAATATTATTTTGTGCTTAAAAGTATTTCACCCCATGGGCGAAGCGTTTATTTTAATGTTTTTTTCAATCATTTTAACTACTTATTATTAACCGCTTGTTTTGTACTAAATCCCTTGGTAGAGAGTTTTTGATCTTATTTTTTTGCCATTTACCTAACCCTACTGGGCAGCCACATAAAGTTAGAATGACCTCTCCTGTCGCTTTAATTTCTTTGTCTAAGCGAATGTCTTTTCCTTGATAATAATCGTTGGCCTGCTCCTGTGTTAAGGCAAATACATTGTTATCGCATTGGCTACCAAACACCGTGGCAAATTCATGATTTAATCGTACGCCGTTTTTATGAATGGTGCCGACTTGAATGCCGAGTCGGGCGTATTTTATTTTATCTTGTATGGCTGCGAAGTCTTTAGGGAATAACCATAACTCTTTATCGCGCTGCATAAGTGTGCCGCTAAGTGGCTTGATGGAAAATTGCTTTTTTAATTCATTGTTAAACGCTTGCGCTTGCTTTTTATCAAAAGGCTGAAACGGAAAAGCACCTTTTTTTATCTTTTGTTTAGGATTGTCGATACTGCTTAGTTTTTTGAACTTTGCAATAAAAAAACCTTCGCTGTCGAATGTTTGCGGCCATACGTGTAAATAACCTTCTTTAGTAGTGGCTTTTTCAGCGCCAGGAAAAAGTGTATTTAATGGTTCTACTTGTAATGCGTTTGCAAACTCACTTTGCAAATATTCACATACTTGCTGGTTTTCAAGCGGAGTTAGTGTACAGGTTGAGTACACCAGCGTGCCACCTGGTTTAAGAGCATAAAATGCACTTTTTATTAAGTCTTTTTGTACTTTTGCGATGTCGGTATTTGACTCAATTGACCAGTTTTTTAAAGCGTTACTGTCTTTACGAACAGTTCCTTCGCCAGAGCAGGGAGCGTCTAATAATATGCTGTCGAAGCATTCAAACATGTAATCGCCAAAAATCACTCCATCAAAATGCGATAGTGCGCAATTACCCACGCCCATTCGTTTGAGGGTGGCACTGAGCACTTTTAAACGTGACGAAGAAAGCTCATTAGCTACTAATACACCTTGGTTATTCATAAGTGCAGCTAATTGTGAGGTTTTAGAGCCTGGCGCAGAGGCCATATCTAATACATGTGAGGCTTCGGTTAGCGATTTTTTAAGTGCCATCGGTGGCAACATTGAACTGGCTTCTTGTACATACATGGCGCCGCTTAAATGCAGAGCGGTATTGCCAAGAGTTAAGGCATTTTCTTCTATTTCGGGGCGCTCTAGCCAAAAACCTTCGTTACACCAAGGAATAGGAGTGAGCTGCCAGCCTTTATCTGCAGCTGCTTGCTTAAAGTTGCCTACAGACATTTTTAAGGTATTAACACGAATAGATTTACGCAGGGGCTTTTTACAAGCCTGTAAAAAATCCTCAAGAGATAAATGTGCAGGTAAATAGGTGATCACATCATCAATAAATTGTTGGGGGATATAAGTGTTAGCGTCCAAGAAAAAGCTCGTAGGTGGTAAATAAAAACTTATTTTAGCATTTTTATAAGTGGTGAGTCGTGTGGTTATTAATATTTTAATTGCGGTAATTCATGTTGACACGTGCATATGTTCATAACGTTTACAGATGTTTCTTTAAATTTTTGTCGACAATAATGCTCGTTAAAGTGTTTTTACGCGGTATAAGGTTGACAGTTTATTACCAAGCGCGCATTATACTTTCATAAATTGTCGACAATATGTAAGTATACCTAATGATGCAAGATGCCTATAGCGAAACCTCAATTACCACCGCCTCTGATCAAGTCTTTGTTGATCTGCGTGGTGAAATAGTTGAAGGCAGTATTAAGCAAGGCAGCAAAATTTCAGAGGCGGAGCTTGCAAAACGTTATGGAGTAAGCCGTGCCACTCTTAGGGAGGCGCTCAATCGTTTAGAAAGCTGCAACCTAGTTGAGCGAAAAGCAAATGTCGGTTGTCGAGTGGTTTCGCTAACGGCTGAACGTTTAATTGAAGTTTATCAAGTTCGTAGTGCGTTAGAAGGGCTTGCCTGTCGCTTAGCTGCCGACAATATGGCGCCTGAAGAAGTAAAAGGCTTAAAGCAATTGCTTAATCAGCATTTACAAACTCAACGAGTGAAAGAGGGCGAGTCGTATTATCAAGAAGCTGGCGATTTGGATTTTCACTATCGAATTATTAAAGGTAGCAAAAATGCGCACTTGATTCACTTGCTTTGCAATGAGTTGTATCAACTAATAAGAATGTACCGCGTACAAATGGGGATGGTAGGCCCGCGCGTTTCAAAAGCATTTGATGAACATTTAGCAATAATTAATGCCATTGAAAATCATGATGGTGAACTCGCGGAAATGCTAATGAAACGCCATATTAGCGCCTCACAAGCTAATATTCAGACCAAATTTGAGAGATACCAATCAATGTAGGTATTGCATGATTTAACGTATTAAATAGACCTTATATCTATACCGGTTGGTATTAGCATTACAAAAGAAGGCTGCGTAGTAATTTAAGGTAGTTAAAGTGTCATAAATAAAGTTAAAAATAAAATTTACTCCAAGCATTAACCGTTCAAAGAGAGGAGAAAGTAATGTCAGCAGGTTTAAAGTTTAGACAAGCGGTAGCCAACAATCACCCATTACAAGTGGTGGGAACTATCAACGCTTACACCTCGATGATGGCTGAAAAAATGGGCCATCAAGCTATTTATTTATCAGGTGCGGGTGTAGCTAATGCCTCTTATGGTATGCCCGATTTAGGTATGACCAGCCTTGATAATGTACTTGAGGATATTCGTCGTATTACGGGTGCCAGCGATTTACCCTTATTAGTTGATGCTGACACCGGCTGGGGCGGCGCATTTAACATTGCTCGCACAGTAAAAGAAATGACAAAAGCCGGTGCGGCGGGTTTTCATATTGAAGACCAAGTAGCACAAAAGCGCTGTGGGCATCGTCCAAATAAAGAGATAGTTTCGCAAGACGAAATGGTTGACCGTATTAAAGCAGCCGTTGATGCAAAAACTGACAGCGACTTTTATATTATGGCGCGTACTGACGCATTTCAAAAAGAAGGCTTAAATGCGGCGATTGACCGTGCAGCAGCGTGTGCTGAAGCCGGTGCTGATGCGATTTTTGCTGAGGCTGTACACGACCTTGCTGATTATCAAGCATTCTCAAAAGCGATTGATGTGCCTATTTTAGCTAATATTACTGAGTTTGGGCAAACACCTATTTATACCAAAGAGCAATTAAGTGATGTGGGTGTTGAAATGGTGCTTTACCCATTAAGTGCTTTTAGAGCGATGAATAAAGCCGCGCTGAATGTTTACTCTGCAATTTTAAATGAAGGGTCACAGCAAAGCCAAATAGAGAACATGCAAACCCGCGCTGAGCTATATGAGTTCTTAGACTACCATACCTATGAAAACACCCTTGATAATCTATTTACAGCAAAAAAATAATAAAAAATTATAGGAGTAAAATGATGAGTGATAAAGCATTAGCCGGAGCAGGTTTACGTGGTCAAGTCGCTGGGCAAACAGCACTGTGTACAGTAGGACAAAGCGGTTCTGGTTTAACTTACTGTGGTTATGATATTAGTGAACTTGCTGATAAAGCACAGTTTGAAGAAGTGTCATTTTTACTCTCTCGTGGTGAGTTACCGACCAGTAAAGAGCTGGCTGACTACAAAGCTAAACTAAAAAGCTTACGTGGTTTACCTGCACCGCTTAAAACTGTACTTGAAAACATTCCAAAAGATGCGCATCCGATGGATGTCATGCGCACAGGTTGTTCTATGTTAGGCAATCTTGAAATGGAAAATGATTTTAGTGAGGCCAACGATGCCGTTGATCGTCTGGTCGCATTATTTCCAAGTATTATTTGTTACTGGTACCGTTTTACACATGATGGGGTACGAATTGAAACACAGACTGACGATGATTCAGTCGGTGCGCATTTTTTAACACTTCTACATGACAAAGCACCTTCAGAGTTATTTGCAAAGGTAATGAATGTATCGCTAATTTTATACGCAGAGCATGAATTTAATGCCTCGACCTTCACGGGGCGTGTATGTGCGTCAACCTTATCTGATATTCATTCTTGTGTGACGGGTGCAATTGGTACGCTGCGGGGTCCATTACATGGCGGTGCTAATGAAGCGGCTATGGACATGATCCAAGGTTTTAATAGTGTAGAGCACGCTGAACAAGAAATTATGGGTATGCTTGAGCGTAAAGACAAGATTATGGGTTTTGGACATGCTATTTATCGTGAATCTGATCCACGTAATGTAATCATTAAAAAGTGGTCTGAAAAACTGGCTGAGCAAGTGGGTGATGACGTTCTTTATCCTGTGTCAGTGCGCTGTGAAGAAATAATGTGGCGTGAGAAAAAGTTATTTTGTAATGCTGATTTCTTCCATGCATCGGCTTATCACTTTATGGATATTCCAACCAAGTTATTTACGCCTATTTTTGTAATGAGTCGCGTAACTGGCTGGACGGCGCATGTTAAAGAACAACGTGTTAATAACCGTATAATTCGCCCAAGTGCCGAATACACAGGGCCAGATGCGCGCAGTTATACACCCATTGAATCAAGATAAGTTATGTAGATAAGGTGAGCAGAACGTTCACCTTTTATTGCTTTATTTAATAAAAGTACCTGCAAACTTAAAGGCCTTCTTGATAAATACCAATTGCATAGAATTAGTGACCAGTTATAGCTATTTAGTCTGTTAGAAAGGTTGTGTTGTAATTAAATTGGTATTAAATCCGTCACCAAATTAGCGAGTTCCATAATGACCATCATAAACAACCTCGAATATAGAAAGCCCTTACCAAATAGCAATCTCGATTACTTTGATACCCAAGCCGCGGTTGATGCTATTAAACCAGGCGCTTATGCCACATTACCTTATACCTCACGTGTACTTGCCGAAAACTTAGTGCGTCGATGCGATCCTGCAATGCTCACTGATTCGCTAAAGCAACTTATAGAGCGTAAAAGAGATTTAGATTTTCCATGGTTTCCAGCTCGTGTTGTGTGCCATGATATTTTGGGTCAAACCGCACTTGTGGATTTAGCTGGGCTACGTGATGCTATCGCAGAAAAAGGTGGCGACCCTGCAAAAGTAAACCCTGTCGTGCCAACGCAGCTAATTGTTGATCACTCATTAGCGGTAGAGCACGCAGGGTTTGATCCTGATGCATTCGAGAAAAACCGCGCCATTGAAGATAGACGTAACGACGACCGCTTTCACTTTATAAACTGGACTAAAACGGCATTTAAAAATATTGATGTGATCCCACCAGGAAATGGCATTATGCATCAAATTAACCTTGAAAAAATGTCGCCTGTTATCCAAAGCCGTGATGGCATTGCTTTTCCAGATACATTAGTTGGTACCGACAGCCATACACCAATGGTTGATGCGCTTGGTGTAATTGCCCTGGGTGTAGGTGGTCTTGAGGCCGAAAGTGTTATGCTTGGGCGCGCTTCTTATTTACGTCTACCGGATATTATCGGGGTTGAACTTACGGGCAAACCGCAACCGGGTATTACTGCCACCGATATTGTATTAGCGATTACTGAATTTTTACGTAATCAAAAAGTGGTATCAAGTTACCTTGAATTTTATGGTGAAGGCGCTGATGCGCTCACGTTAGGTGATAGAGCAACCATTTCTAATATGACGCCAGAATTTGGTGCTTCTGCAGCAATGTTTTATATTGATGACAACACTCTCGATTACCTGCGCTTAACAGGGCGTGATGATGAGCAGGTGGCATTAGTTGAAAATTACGCTAAAACCACTGGACTTTGGAGTAGCAGCTTAAAAACCGCAGAGTATGAGCGCGAACTAACGTTTGATTTATCAAGTGTAGGCCGAAATATTGCCGGTCCTTCGAACCCACATCGTCGTGTAGCAACCAAAGATTTAGCGGTAACAGGTATATCAGGCAAAGTTGAAAATGAAGAAGGCTTAATGCCAGACGGCGCTTGTATTATTGCTGCAATCACTAGCTGTACCAATACCAGTAATCCACGGAATGTAATTGCTGCAGGACTTGTTGCACGTAACGCCAATGCCAAAGGTTTAAACCGCAAACCCTGGGTAAAGACATCATTAGCGCCGGGCTCTAAAGCAGTGCAATCATACCTTGAAGAAGCCAACTTATTACCTGAACTTGAAAAGCTTGGCTTTGGTATTGTTGGTTTTGCTTGTACCACTTGTAACGGCATGAGCGGTGCGCTTGACCCTATTATTCAAAAAGAAGTGGTTGATCGTGACTTATATGCCACAGCGATACTTTCGGGAAATCGTAACTTTGATGGGCGTATTCACCCTTATGCTAAGCAGGCGTTTTTAGCCTCGCCACCCTTAGTTGTTGCGTATGCGATTGCGGGTACTATTCGCTTTGATATCGAAAAAGACGTATTAGGTACAGATTGTGATGGCAATGAAATTCGCTTAATGGATTTATGGCCATCAGATGAAGAAATAGACGCAGTTATTAAGCAAAGTGTAAAACCAGAGCACTTCAAAAAAGTGTACGAACCGATGTTTGACCTAACAGTTGACTATGGTGAAGACAACGACCCGCTATACGATTGGCGTCCAGAAAGTACCTATATTCGTCGTCCTCCTTATTGGGAAGGTGCATTGGCCAGTGAGCGTTCCATGACAGGAATGCGTGCATTAGCGGTACTTGGCGATAACATTACTACTGACCATTTATCGCCTTCAAACGCGATTATGGCAAGCAGTGCTGCGGGTGAGTATTTAATCAAAATGAACGTACCGGAAGAAGACTTTAACTCGTACGCGACCCACCGAGGCGATCATCTAACAGCACAGCGCGCCACGTTTGCTAACCCAAAGTTACTTAACGAAATGGTTATTGAAAACGGTGAGATTAAACAAGGTTCTTATGCACGTATTGAGCCTGAAGGCACCGTGACTCGTATGTGGGAAGCAATTGAAACTTATATGCAGCGCAAACAGTCATTGATTATTGTTGCCGGCGCTGATTATGGGCAAGGCTCATCACGAGACTGGGCAGCTAAAGGTGTACGTTTAGCCGGTGTTGAAGTGATAGCCGCTGAAGGGTTTGAACGTATTCATCGTACTAATTTAATTGGAATGGGTGTGTTGCCGCTTGAGTTTAAAGAAGGCACAACGCGTCAAACGTTAAAAATCGACGGCAGCGAAAGCTTTGATGTAAAAGGCGATCCAACACCTGGTGCAACACTTAAGCTAATAATTACTCGTAACAATGGCGAAGTAGTTGAGGTACCAATGACGTGCCGTATTGACACCGAAGAAGAGCTTTCAGTGTATGTTGCTGGTGGTGTATTACAACGTTTTGCACAAGACTTTTTAGAGTCTGAGGAAGCTTAGTAATGAAATCTGAAACACCATTATTCATGCCTCAATTAAAAATTCCCGCCACATACATGCGCGGTGGTACAAGCAAGGGGGTATTTTTTAAATTAACTGACTTACCTGAGGCTGCCCAATTGGCAGGCTCTGTACGTGATGATTTATTATTGCGAGTTATTGGCAGCCCCGATCCTTACGGAAAACAAACCGATGGTATGGGTGGGGCAACATCAAGTACGAGTAAAACGGTTATAATATCAAAAAGCACTCAAGCAGATCACGACGTTGATTATTTATTTGGTCAAGTCTCTATCGATAAGCCCTTTATTGATTGGAGTGGAAACTGCGGTAACTTAACCTCAGCAGTCGGTGCATTCGCCATTAATAATGGGTTGGTTGATAAAAACCGCTTACCTGAAAACGGCATAGCGATTGTACGTGTATGGCAAGCTAATATTAAAAAGAGCATTTTAGTGCATGTACCGGTGACTGACGGACAAGTACAAGAAATGGGCGACTTTGAGCTTGATGGCGTGACATTTCCAGCCGCGGAGGTAAAGCTTGAATTTATTAACCCTGCTGATGGTAATGGCGCGTTATTCCCAACGGGTAATGTGGTTGATGAGTTAGATGTGCCAGGTGTTGGCGCATTAAAAGCGACGATGATAAATGCTGGTATTGCGACCATTTTTGTTAATGCGGATGCAATTGACTATACCGGCATGGAGTTGCAAGATGCAATTAATAGTGATGTAACCGCACTTGAACGACTAGAGCTAATTCGTGCCCATGGTGCACTTAAAATGGGTTTGATCAGCCACATTGATGAAGCGCAAAAACGCCAGCACACACCCAAGCTCGCTTTTGTTGCTGCGCCTAAAGCTTATTTAGCATCAAGTGGTAAAGATATTCAGGCAACTGAAATTGATTTATTGGTTCGTGCTATGTCGATGGGTAAATTACATCATGCCATGATGGGCACCGCCGCTGTTGCAATAGGCACTGCTGCAGCAATTAACGGCACACTTGTAAATATAGCTGCTGGTGGCGGTAACCTTACAGAAATCAACTTTGGTCACCCATCAGGCACCTTAAAAGTCGGCGCACAAGCACAGAAAATTGACGGCAACTGGCAAGTAACTAAAGCAAGTATGAGTCGCAGTGCGCGTATTTTAATGGAAGGTTTTGTTAGAGTTAGAGTGCAGCAATAATTGAGTACTAACACTTCTAAGTACTAGTATCTAAAGTTGGAAGGTTGTCAGCGACTAAAAACATAAAAGTTTGGTCGCCGATAATCTTTTAAAACATTTCAATTTCTACTTGGCTTCCTTCTGGTACAGGGCCTGAATCTGCACTAAGGACGATAAAACAGTTTGCTTTACTCATCGATGTTAATATACCTGAGCCTTGATATGGTAGGGCACTTACTGTGTAATGACCTTCGCTGTTAATACTTGCAATGGCTCTTTGAAAGTCGGTACGACCTGGGCGCTTTTTGATGGCTGTGGTTGTCACAGCTGTAAGCTTATTAGCTTTTTCAGAATTTAACTCCCCAAGACTTGATTTGCCAGACAAGCTTTCAAGAGCAGGGCTTACCAGCTTCATAAAGGTAACAATTGCTGATACAGGATTTCCTGGCAAACCAAAAAAATAGCTGTTTGCAAGTTTACCAAAGGCAAAGGGTTTACCGGGTTTCATCGCGATTTTCCAAAATCCAATATCGCCAATTTCACTCAACACATCTTTGGTATAATCAGCATCACCAACAGATACGCCACCTGAGCTTATCACTACATCAGCCTTTGCATCAGCCGTTAAAAAAGCGTCTTTAATGGCTGCAGGCGTATCATTTATTATTCCTAAATCAATCACCTCGAACGCGCATTTTTGAAGCAATGAAATAAGCACAGGGCGATTGCTTTCGTAAATTGCGCCTGTTTTTAAAGGCTCACCTGGAAGCGTTAACTCATCACCGGTTGAAAATACAGCTACTTTAAGGCGCTTATAAACACAGACCTCATTAATACCAAGGGATGCAAGTAAACCTAAGTCAACGGGTGTTAATTTATGACCTGCGGTCAATACAGTGTCACCTTTTGCTATGTCTTCACCGGCACAGCGAATATTATCGCCAACTTGAATTGTTTGGTTTATTGTAACTTTATCATCCATTTTAGTGGTGTTTTCTTGCATAATCACCACGTCGCAACCTTTAGGGATAGGCGCGCCTGTCATGATCCTAACGCATTCACCAGGATTCAATTGCGGTTCAAAATACTCACCAGCAAGCACGGTTCCTATTTGTTGATAAGTATCACATGATTGTTTATAACAAATTGCATAACCGTCCATTGCTGAATTATCATGGATAGGCACATTTATGTTTGC
>NZ_JBQSVO010000040.1:0-27418 GCF_052376275.1 Pseudoalteromonas sp. AOP7-A1-14
CCTAGCGTTTATTATAACAAACACAAAAAAAGCGCCTTTCGGCGCTTTTTAAATAAGTAGGTTAAATTACTTTTTATTCAACAGCTTGCTGAAGTTGTGGTAAGTTTAAATCTGCTTGCGCTTTTAATGCAGCAATAAAAACCATGTAGTTTTTGTTTACTTCACCCATGGTAATATTTTGCTTTTGTTGTGGATCTAGTTCACCTTCAAGCTTGGCATTAGTCACTGACTTAAGTGCAACAATAGCTGCGTCACCATTTTGCAGGGTTACTTTATCAACCACTGGCACGTCACTTGGATGAGCCATTTTAAAAGCATGCTGAACAATAGCTGGCGATACTGAGTAAGCTTCACGTGTAAGCGTAGCTTCTTGACGAACCGTCAGATTTTGCTCTGTAGCCACATCATTTAAGCTTTTCCCTGATTGGATTTGTGCAAATAACGTGGTGGCTTTTTCTTTTGTTAGCTCTGAAGCTTTTTGTGCAATTAAGGTCGCTTTAATTTGCTCGCTCACGGTAGCAAGCTCTTTAGTCGCGGCTGGCTTATATTCGTTAATGCGCACAACGACAACATGCTCGTCACCTATTTCTAGAACTTCTGAATTAAGACCATCTTCAAGTACATCTGGTGAGAAGATAGCCGAAGTCACTATTGGGTTACTCAATGGCTCAGGGAGTTCATTACGATTAACAAGCGCCGTGCTTTTCACTTCAACGCCTGCACCAATGGCAGCATCGTCTAGACTATCAGCTACTTCAAAAGCAAGTTCGCTCATTTCAGTTTGCTTGTCATAGAAAGCGTTAATTTTTTCAGTACGCTCAAGCTCAGCCCGAAGGTCAGCTTTTACCTCATCGTACGGTTTTACTTGCTCGCTTTGTAAGTCAGTTAACTTAATAATGTGATAACCAAACTCAGATTCAACCACGTCAGAGAAGTCACCTTTATTTGCAAGCGCAAAAGCGGCATCTTCAAATGCCGGGTCCATCATATCACGCTCAATCCAATCTAAGTCGCCACCCATTTCAGCGCTAACAATATCATCTGATGATGACTCAGCAAGCTCAGCAAAATCTGCGCCTTGTTGTAGTTGTGCTAGTAAATCGTCCGCTTTGGCTTTAGCCGCATCGTCGTCTTCACTGTTATCAACTAGGATATGCGCTACACGGCGCTTTTCAGATTCGACATACTGGGCATTATTTTGTTGATAATATGCTTTTACGTCATCTTCAGAGACGTTTGAATCAATTTCTAGGTTTGCAGCCTCAAGTTCAATATAGTTCACTGATATTTGCTCAGGAGCTAGAAACTGTGACGTGTTTAACTCGTAGTAATCAGCAATTTCTTGCTCAGTTACGTCAACTTCTGACTGCAATGATTCTTTACTTAAGACTAAATAATCAATTGCACGAGTTTGCTGCTGTAATGCAACGGTGTTCGCTACTTCATTTTCAAGCACAAAATCTGAACCAGCTACAGCCGATACCAATTGGCTGCGGGTCATTTCTTCGCGAAGATACTCACGAAATGCACTCGGCTGGAAATTCATTTGACGAATAACCTGTAAGTAACGATCGTTATTAAACTGGCCACCAATTTGAAAGTACGGTAATTCAAAAATAGCTTGCTTAACACTCTCGTCACTAACACGTAAGCCAAGCTCTTCTGCTAGTTGTGTTTGTAACTCTTGCTCGACTAAACGGTTAATCACGCCTTGACGAATTTGCGCCATGTAATTAGGATCGGCCGTAATTTGTGCAAAATATTCACCGAATTGTTGTTCTAATCGGCTACGTTCGTTTTGATATGCACGACTGAATTCGGTTTGGCTAATTTTAACTCCATTTACTTCAGCAACGGGCTGCTCTGTGGTTTGACCTAAATAACCACCGATCCCTGCTAAGGCAAAAGATAAAATCACCGCAGCCAAAATAATCTTTGCTATCGGTCCTTGCGAACCATCTCTGATTTTCTCAAGCATTTACTTATCTCTATTCTGTTCAAGGCAGAAATTACCTTGCCCATGTAAAAAAAGCGTATCTTACCAGATACGCTTTTTCACTTGAAGCAATTGGCAATATAAAACCCGCCAAGCTAACTTACTGTAAAGCAGTCTTAGCTATTACATGCATCTTTTAGCGCTTTACCCGCTTTAAAAGCTGGAATAGTAGCTGCTGCAATTTGAATTGTTTCGCCAGTTTGTGGGTTACGGCCTGAACGTGCTGCACGTTCACGTACTGAGAAAGTACCGAAACCAACAAGCGCTACTGGGTCGCCATCTTTTAGGGAACCTGATACAGACTCGATGAATGAATCTAGCGCTCGACCTGCAGCTGCTTTAGAAATATCAGCATCTGCTGCGATTTGATCGATTAATTGAGATTTATTCACAATATCATCCTCTTTCATTGTTATTATCAAGAGCGATTGTTTTTTAAATTAACATCACTGTTTTGAAAATTTAAGAGCAAACTAATTATGCTCAGACTATTTTATATTTCTTAAACCTAGGCCACATAAGGCCTAGGCTTGAAAACCAGTGCTTAACTTATCATACCAAACGGATTTGAAAAGCCCTTAAAAGCACTTTTTTCGGTTTTTTTACTGCTTTTTCTCTGTTTCGACTGAAAAACTCTCAACAGGGTGTACTAAAGCTAGTTTTAATACATCATCAATCCAAGTAACTGGGTGAATATCAAGGCCTTCCAGTACGTTTTCTGGGATCTCTTTTAAATCACGCTCGTTAATTTTTGGAATGATTACCGTTTTAATACCACCACGATGCGCAGCAAGTAACTTCTCTTTTAGACCACCAATAGGCAGTACTTCACCACGTAGTGTTATTTCACCCGTCATAGCCACATCAGCGCGTACAGGGTTACCCGTTAGACTCGACACTAAACCAGTTACCATAGCTGCACCCGCACTTGGGCCATCTTTAGGGGTTGCGCCTTCAGGTACGTGCACATGAATGTCACGCTTTTCATAAAAGTCACTGTTGATCCGAAATGCTTCAGCACGATTACGCACAACTGTCATAGCTGCTTGAATCGACTCCTGCATAACGTCCCCTAGTGAGCCGGTGTAACTTAGTTTACCTTTACCTGGCACAGCAGCTGATTCAATAGTCAGTAAGTCGCCACCCACTTCAGTCCATGCAAGTCCGGTTACTTGACCAATACGATTACCATCTTCTGCTTTACCATAGTCAAAACGTTGCACACCTAAAAACTCTTCAAGGTTATCTGCGTTGATGGTGACTGTTTTAGTGGCTTTATTAAGTAAGATATTTTTAACCGCTTTGCGACATAACTTAGATGCTTCACGCTCTAGATTACGCACCCCTGCTTCGCGAGTGTAATAACGAATAATGCCGATAATTGCACTATCCTCAATTACTACTTCTTTAACTTTCAAGCCGTTGCGTTTAATTTGCTTTGGAATCAAATGTTCTTTAGCAATGTTCAGCTTTTCATCTTCGGTATAGCCCGACAAACGAATAACTTCCATACGGTCTAGTAATGGCCCTGGGATATTAAAGCTGTTTGATGTCGCAACAAACATCACATCTGATAAATCATAATCAACTTCAAGATAATGATCAGCAAAACGATTATTTTGCTCAGGATCGAGCACCTCTAATAATGCAGATGCTGGATCGCCACGCATGTCTGCTGACATTTTATCAATTTCATCTAATAAGAATAATGGGTTTTTGACACCCACTTTAGTCATATTTTGAATTAGCTTACCTGGCATTGAACCAATATATGTACGACGATGGCCACGAATTTCAGCTTCATCACGTACGCCGCCAAGTGCCATACGTACATATTTACGCCCGGTTGAACGTGCAATTGATTGCCCCAACGAGGTTTTACCTACACCCGGAGGCCCAACCAAACATAAAATAGGACCTTTAAGTTTATTGGTACGTTGTTGTACCGCTAGATACTCAATAATACGTTCTTTTACTTTACCTAGACCGTGATGGTCACTATCTAGAATTTTTTGCGCGCCAGCTAAATCTTTTTTCACTTTAGAGCGCTTTTTCCACGGTACATTAATTAATGTATCAATGTACGAACGTACTACGGTGGCCTCTGCTGACATTGGCGACATCATTTTTAACTTTGCCAGCTCAGCATTAGCTTTTTCTGTCGCGTCATTTGACATGCCTGATTCTTCGATACGCTTTTTCAGTGCTTCAAATTCATCTGGTACATCATCAAGCTCACCGAGTTCTTTTTGGATAGCTTTCATTTGCTCGTTAAGATAATACTCGCGCTGGGATTTTTCCATCTGTTTCTTAACGCGGCTACGAATTTTTTTCTCAACTTGTAGTAAATCGATTTCACCTTCCATCAATGCCATTAAATACTCTAGACGTTCTGTTACATCCTGAATTTCGAGTACTTTTTGCTTCTCTGGCACTTTTAATGGCATATGTGCGGCCATGGTATCAGCAAGACGCGCAGCTTCATCAATGCCCGACACTGAGGTCAGCACTTCTGGCGGAATTTTTTTATTGAGTTTTACATAGCCTTCGAATTGACTAACAGCGCTGCGAATGAAGATATCTTGCTCTTTTTCGTCAATATCACCCGATTCAATAAACTGGGCATTGGCGACAAAGAATTCGTCATTATCAACAAAGCTTTCAAGCTTTGCACGCTGTGTACCTTCGACTAGTACTTTTACTGTGCCGTCAGGTAATTTAAGTAATTGAAGTACGGTTGCGATAGTACCAACACGATAAATATCATCTTGCTCAGGTTCGTCCACGGTTGCGTCTTTTTGCGCCACGAGGAAAATTTGTTTGTCTTTATCCATTGCCGCTTCAAGGCATTTTATTGATTTTTCGCGGCCAACAAAAAGCGGTATTACCATGTGTGGATAAACCACAACATCACGCAGTGCTAGCACCGGGATTTCAACTCGGTCTGTTCTCTCAAGCGTCATTATATTTTCTCTTCGCACTTCATTTATTTTAAAGATTACTAAAGTATATGGGGATAACCTAACTAAAGTTCAACAATTTAGGCTGACACGATTAAATAAATTATAAAAAAAGGAGCCTAAGGCTCCTTTTCGTTTACTTATCAATCAAACTTATTCTGATGCAGCTTTGTCTTGCTTGCTGTTATCATAAATCAGAATAGGATCTGACTCGCCTTTAATAACGGTCTCATCAATAACTACTTTGCTTACATTATCCATTGATGGCAGCTCGTACATGATTTCAAGCAATACACCTTCAACAATAGATCGTAAACCACGAGCTCCTGCTTTACGCTCCATTGCTTTGTGCGCAATCGCGCTTAAGGCATCTTCGCGGAACTCAAGCTCAACTTCTTCCATATCAAACAATGCAGAGAACTGCTTAGTGATGGCGTTTTTAGGCTCACTTAAAATTTGAATAAGTGCAGATTCATCAAGCTCCGTTAACGTTGCAACTACGGGAAGACGGCCAATAAACTCTGGAATAAGACCATACTTGACTAAATCTTCTGGCTCAACACTTTTAAATGTATCACTCAACGAACGTGAACCTGACGATTCTTTAACGCTTGCGCCAAAACCTATGCCAGTATTTTTATGGCTGCGTTGTTCAATGACTTTATCTAGCCCAGAAAATGCACCGCCACAAATAAACAGTATTTTAGACGTATCTACTTGTAAAAACTCTTGTTGCGGATGTTTTCGGCCACCTTGCGGTGGAACCGATGCAACAGTACCTTCAATCAGTTTAAGGAGTGCTTGTTGCACACCCTCACCTGATACGTCACGGGTAATCGATGGGTTATCTGATTTACGTGAAATTTTGTCAATTTCATCAATGTAAACAATACCACGCTGGGCTTTTTCTACATCGTAGTCGCATTTTTGTAATAGCTTTTGTATGATATTTTCAACATCTTCCCCTACATAACCAGCTTCAGTTAAGGTGGTGGCATCGGCCATAGTAAAAGGTACATCAAGTAAACGCGCCATGGTTTCTGCAAGTAATGTTTTACCGCTACCAGTGGGGCCGATCAGCAAGATATTACTTTTACCTAATTCTATGTCTGGGTTTTTCTCTTGATTGCGTAGACGTTTGTAGTGATTGTAAACTGCAACCGACAATACTTTTTTAGCGTGTTCCTGACCAATAACGTAATCATCAAGATGATTACGAATTTCTTTTGGTACCGGCAATTTATCATAAGCATTGTGTTTAGGCGCAATGTCTTTGATTTCTTCCCTGATAATATCGTTACACAACTCAACACATTCATCACAAACGTACACTGAAGGACCGGCAATTAATTTACGGACTTCGTGCTGGCTTTTGCCACAAAAAGAGCAGTACAACAACTTATTACTTTTGTCGGAGTCTGTAGGAGTGTCAGACATTCAGCTACCTCATCTCTATACGTTGGCTGCCAAACTATTTAGCAGCTGTTTCAATACTATTACTATACCAAAATTTATTGCTTTTGGCACAGTGATAACCCAAGCACGCATCTGCAATAACTCGGGTTAAACATAACAATAGCTTAATTACTTACCGCGATTGGTAAATACTGAGTCTACAATACCGTAGTCAACCGCTTGGCTGGCACTCATAAAGTTATCACGGTCAGTATCACGCGATACCACATCTAATGGTTGACCTGTATGGTCAGCCATTAAACGGTTTAACTTGTCTTTAATAGACAAGATTTCTTTAGCATGTATTTCAAAATCAGATGCTTGGCCTTGGAAACCACCTAATGGTTGGTGGATCATCACACGCGAATTAGGTAAACAGTAACGCTTACCTTTAGCACCAGCTGATAATAAAAATGCCCCCATGCTAGCCGCTTGGCCAACACAAATTGTGCTTACATCAGGTTTAATAAAATTCATGGTATCGTAAATAGCCATACCCGCAGTTACAGAGCCACCCGGTGAATTGACATATAAAAAGATATCTTTATCTGGGTTTTCTGATTCTAAAAATAGCATTTGCGCTAAAATCAGATTTGCCATGTTGTCTTCAACTTGGCCGGTTAAGAAAATAATCCGTTCTTTTAATAGTCTCGAGTAAATATCATACGAGCGCTCGCCTTTTGCTGATTGTTCAACAACCATAGGGACTAATGCATTTAGAGGATCTGTAATACCAGTATTCATACTTATTTAATTCCTTATGCGCTTATCCTTGTAACCAGGAAGCATAGTTATACCAATTGCATTGAGTTAGAGAACGATTAAGCTCACTAAAATGATCATGTTTTTCATATAATTGGTATTATAATTTGGGTGAAAATCGAATGCCATAAACTAAAATGGCTCGAGCACACTGCATAATACAGAGTAACACGAGCCATTTAATCGTTAGCGAGGACTTAAGTCAATGACTTATTAAGCACCTTGCTGTGGATTCATGATGTCATCAAATGCTTTTTCAACGTCAGTCACGGTTGCTTCAGCTAAAATAGCTTCAACAGCTTGCTCTTCCATTGCTACATTACGCATTTGCTGCATTAGTTGATCATTTGCTTTGTAGTATTCTACTACTTCAGTTGGATCTTCATATGCAGAAGCTACATTTGCAATTAATGCTTCAACTTTTTCATCATCAACTTTAATGTCGTTCGCTTTAATAACTTCACCTAATAAAAGGCCAGTTTTAACACGTGTTACAGCTTGTTCGTGGAACAATTCTGCTGGAAGCTCAGGCATGTTTTTAGCGTCGCCGCCAAAACGTTGTGCAGCTTGTTCTCGAAGCGCTTCGATTTCTTGATCGATAAGTCCTTTTGGAACTTCAACGTCGTTGTTTTCAAGTAAGCCTTTAACCGCTTGATCTTTAACATTAGCTTTAACCGCTTGATCAAGCTCACGAGACATGTTTTTCTTCACTTCTTCTTTAAGTGCGTCAACGCCACCTTCGGTAACACCGAATTTAGTTGCGAACTCTTCAGATAGCTCAGGTAACTCTTGCGTTTCAACTTTCTTCACAGTGATTACGAATTTTACAGCTTTACCTTTAAGGTTTTCAGCATGGTAATCATCAGGGAAGTTTACGTCTGCAACCACTTCTTCACCGGCTTTTTTGCCAACGATATTATCTTCAAAACCTGGGATCATACGACCTTGACCAAGCTCTAGAGGGAAATCTTCAGCTTGACCGCCTTCGAACTCTTCACCATCGATAGTACCGATGAAATCAACAGTTGCGCGGTCATTTTCGCCCGCTGCTGCATCTACTTCAGTCCATGATGCATGTTGCTTACGAAGCGTTTCAAGCATATTTGCTAGGTCTTCGTCAGTTACAGCTACAGCTGGTTTTTCTACAGTAACTTTATCTAAACCTTGAACTTCAACTTCAGGGTAAACTTCGAATGTCGCTGAGAACTCTAAATCTTTACCTGCTTCAAGAGACTTAGGTGCAAATGATGGTGCGCCAGCAGGGTTAATTTTTTCAGCAACAATTGCATCAATATAGTTGCGTTGCATTAATTCACCAGCAACTTCTTGACGAACTGCGCCACCGTAACGTTTGTTAATTACTGATGTTGGTACTTTACCAGGACGGAAACCATCAATACGCTGGGTTTTAGACAGTTGTTGTAAGCGTTTTTTTACTTCGGTCTCAACGTTCTCTGCAGGAACGGTGATGGTCAGACGGCGCTCAAGGCCTTGAGTCGTCTCAACAGAAACTTGCATGATTTACCTCAATCTTCAATTTTGGCGACTGTTCGCCTTCCTTACACACAAGGTGATCTCGATGAGCTTGCAAGTGTTAAGTCATAGTTGATGACTTAACAACCTGTTTAATACCATGAGATACCATTGCTGCTCTGCCCTACGGGCACTATATTAAACAATAGACGCGGCATTATAACCTAATATTTATGATAGTCGAGTCTAGGGGGCAATTATTTGGCTAGATCACGCATTATACAAGATAAATGGTTAAGAAGTAAGCGTTTTGATTAGCAAGTTAGCACAAAGAGAATTCTTTAGTGATTAAAATAAGAAAGTTTACTTTGATTTATTATTATACATTTTAAAAAGGTGCTCGCCGATGCAGGATTTGAACCTGAGACTGCATGGGATATACCCAAACCAAATGACACAAAATTGGAGTTTTAAAAGTGGTCGGCGATGCAGGATTTGAACCTGCGACCCCTTGGACCCAAACCAAGTGCGCTACCAAACTGCGCTAATCGCCGATATTGAAGTGCTAAACTTCTTTTTTCATATTAAATACTCAAACTGGGAGTTTAAGACCACTTCAAAAGAGAAAGTGGTCGGCGATGCAGGATTTGAACCTGCGACCCCTTGGACCCAAACCAAGTGCGCTACCAAACTGCGCTAATCGCCGATATTTTTTGTAAATTGGGGTGACTGATGGGGCTCGAACCCACGACAACCGGAATCACAATCCGGGGCTCTACCAACTGAGCTACAATCACCACGGCATTACATTGTTTTCAAAATGGTGCACCCAGAAGGATTCGAACCTTCGACCGACGCCTTAGAAGGGCGTTGCTCTATCCAGCTGAGCTATGGGCGCATCGAAAACTTCATAGCGAACCAATAAGCTACTTTAATTAAAAAGTGGTCGGCGATGCAGGATTTGAACCTGCGACCCCTTGGACCCAAACCAAGTGCGCTACCAAACTGCGCTAATCGCCGATGCTTATTATTGCTAGCGAGTGACCTCGTTAACAACGGGGTGCATAATAGTGATTTGGCTGGGTCAGGTCAAACCTTTTTTTAAGAAAATAAATCAATCGGTCATTTTTAGTTCATAATGGTTAAATAATGAGAATGTAAGCTAAAATTCAAACTCTTTTTTAGAAATCCACACTTTATATAAGATTGCATCTTGGCGCTATGCTGCTTTTCTGCGAAAATAGTAATGTATATTAAAAACGAGAAGTAAAGACCATGTTCTTTGTTAGCATTATTACCCCAATTTCTATATGCATTCGTTTTTTAAAGTATCGTTAACTAACCCCAACTAAAGGTCACCCATGACGGCAAACATCATCGATGGTAAGGCAATAGCTAAGCAAGTACGCAGTACGGTTGCACAAAAAGTATCACAGCGCGTAGCTCAAGGATTAAGAGCACCAGGCCTTGCCGTAGTTCTAGTAGGACAAGATCCCGCAAGCCAAGTCTATGTAGGCTCAAAACGAAAAGCGTGTGAAGAAGTCGGCTTTATATCTAAATCATTTGATTTACCAAACACAGCAACCGAAGAACAGCTACTAACTTTAATTGATGAACTAAACCAAGACCAAGAAGTCGACGGTATTTTAGTACAGTTACCCTTGCCTAAACGGCTTGACGCTGAAAAAATTCTTGAGCGCATTACCCCGCATAAAGATGTCGATGGCTTTCACCCATATAACATTGGCCGCTTAGCACAACGTATGCCAGCACTTCGCCCTTGTACACCCAAAGGTATAATTACCTTACTTGATTCTACAGGTGTACGTTATAAAGGCATGCATGCGGTTGTAGTCGGTGCATCAAACATTGTTGGTCGCCCGATGTCACTCGAGCTATTACTCGCCGGCTGCACAACAACCGTATGTCATAAATTTACTCAAGATTTAGAAACCCATGTACGCCGCGCTGATTTATTGGTTGTTGCCGTTGGTAAACCTAAATTTATCCCCGGCGATTGGGTTAAAGAAGGCGCTATTGTTATTGATGTGGGTATTAACCGCCTCGATACAGGAAAATTAGTGGGTGACGTTGAATATAGTGTGGCAGAGCAAAAAGCGCACTTTATTACCCCCGTCCCTGGTGGTGTCGGCCCAATGACAGTGGCAAGCTTAATTGAAAACACCTTAGAAGCATGTGAAAAATACCACAGTTAATTTTTGAGGTTTTACTTTCAGTTTTTACTAAAAGCCAGCTTAAACGCTGGCCTTTTTTGTTGCGACTCTTTGTTTAATCAATTTTAGCCCTTGTGGTAACACAGAAAAGAAAATCATTAATACCATTACAGTATATTGCCACCTGTCGTAGTGCTCATTAAGTAAGACTACAGCGCAAATAATCCCCGCGATAGGGTTAGCAATGGTCCCAAAGGTAAACTCAACCACAGTCATACGCCCAAGTAACCAAACATAAAGTGTATAAGCAATAGCAGTATTAGGGACGACTAACCAAAATAATACAAACCACTGAATGGGTGTGAATGCCATTTTTAATACTTGATATGCTTGTGGCTCTATATAATAGGCTTGAATTAGGGCGCCAAATGTTAATAGTGCGCCACCAATCATCAACTGCCAAGTTAATACTGTCCACCAATGAATATGCACAGTCACTTTTTGTACCAATGAACTCCCAATAACAATCGTCAATAATGCTCCGATCAGCGCAGCTATTCCTAATAAGTTTAGCGTTACATGTTGTGGATCAAATAACCGCCAAGCCAATACTATTAAAATCAGCGCACAAAAAAATTGCACAAGCGCTGGTTTCTGCCCTTTAAATAACCATGCATAAAGTAATGCAACCACTGGCACTGACACCATACCTACACCGGCAATTGCGGCTGGTAAATTAATCGCCATAACAAAAATAAAACTAAAAAACAGGGCTATATTCACCATTGCCAGCAGTATTAATCCACGCCATTGTTTTGCGCGTGGCAATGAAGGTTTAACCAGCAATAATACAATACCTGCCGGCAGTGCGCGTATTGCGCCAAGTAATATTGGCGGCCAGTCAGGCGCAGCATATTTTGTCACAGCGTACGTTGTACCCCATAAAAAAGCAGGGATCATTGCAAGTAAAATATTCATTTCGCTCCTTTTAAACTGTTATGAGGCAGAAGGATAAAACCTAAAGTAAGGGTTAGGTCAATATAAAAAATAAAAAAGGCTGCCACGTCGGCAACCTTTTTAAAAATATGAAACTTTGCTCTAAAAGCTATTTATTATGCTTTACGCCATGTGGTTTTACCTGCAGAGTCTTCCAAAATCACACCTAAGGCATTAAGTGCATCACGGGCCTCATCAGCGGCCCCCCAGTCTTTACCAGCACGAGCCTCGTTACGCTTTACGATTAAGGCTTCAATTTCTGCGACTTCATTATCAGTCTGCCCACCTTGTAAAAAAGTGTCAGGTACTTGCTGCGCCACACCTAATACTTCACCAATACTACGTAAAATATACGCTAACTGACCTGCTTGAACGGCATTAATTTCTTTAACACGGTTTAACTCTTTTGCCAGTTCAAACAATACAGGCAGTGCCTCAGGTGTATTAAAGTCATCGTTCATAGCTTTTCTGAACTTAGCCACATATTCATTGCCTTCAAGCTCACACGCTATAGGCTCAACACCACGAAGCGCAGTATAGATACGTTCAAGTGAAGAACGTGCTTGGTCTAAATTCTCTTGTGAGTAATTTAGCTGGCTACGGTAATGGCCGGAAATTAAAAAGTATCGCACTGATTCAGCATCATAAGCTTTAAGCACTTCACGTACGGTAAAAAAATTATCTAATGACTTCGACATCTTTTCTTTGTTTACTTGTACCATACCGGTGTGGATCCACGTATTTACGTAGTTACCACTATTTGCGCAGCATGACTGGGCAATTTCATTTTCATGGTGTGGAAACTGTAAATCTGAGCCGCCGCCATGAATATCAAAATGCTCACCTAAGTGCTTTGAACTCATCGCTGAACATTCAATATGCCAACCCGGGCGTCCTTCTCCCCATGGCGATGGCCACGATGGCTCACCCGTTTTGGCTTTTTTCCATAGCACAAAATCAAGTGGATCTTCTTTATCTTGAGCCACCTCAACGCGAGAGCCTGATTGCAACATAGTTAAATCTTGCTGCGAAAGTGCACCATATTGCTTAAAGGTTGAGACATCAAACAATACATCGCCATCTGCGGCAACATAAGCATGGCCTTTTGCAACTAACCGCTCAACCATCGCTATAATTTCTGGCATATGGTTAGTCACTGTTGGCTCAATATCTGGACGCAACATATTTAAATTATCAAAGTCCTCATGCATCGCTTTAGTCATACGAAGCGTCAACTCATTGATCGTTTCGCCATTTTCACTAGCGCGTTGGATAATTTTATCGTCGACATCAGTGATATTACGCACATAGTTTAGGTCATAACCGATATGGCGAAGGTAGCGAACGATAACATCAAACCCCACAAACGTACGGGCATGGCCAATATGACAATAATCATAAATGGTGATACCACACACATACATGCCGATTTTGCCATCGACCATAGGTTTAAACTGTTCTTTTTGTCGTGTAAGTGTGTTGTAAATGTGTACCATTTATTAAATATCCTTGACTGTTTTCGTGGATCACTATGTTACCACTTGCAAAGCCCCTGCTCTAGCGCTTTGTCAAACTAGTTTTAATCAATATCCGCTTTGTTAATCTTAGCCAACTACTATAAAATAGCGCCATTATTAAACCAGAAAATAGGAAACCTCATGGTTGTTCTACACACAAACTTTGGTGACATCACCATCAAAATGCACGACAGCGAAGTACCAAACACAGTTAAAAACTTTTTACAGTATGCAAATGCAGGTTTTTATGACGGTACTATATTTCACCGTGTAATTGACGGTTTTATGGTCCAAGGCGGTGGTTTTGAATCAGGTATGGAACAGAAAGAAGTTCATGACCCTATACAAAACGAAGCAAACAACGCCCTTGCTAATAAAGTAGGCACGCTTGCTATGGCCCGTACTCCGGATCCTCATTCAGCAACAGCGCAGTTTTTCATTAACGTGAACGACAATGACTTTTTAAACTTCACCAGCGAAACATCACAAGGTTGGGGTTACTGTGTATTTGCTGAAGTCGTTGAAGGCATGGACGTTGTAAATAAAATTAAGGGTGTTGCAACTGGTAGCGCTGGTTTTCACCAAGACGTACCTCTTGACGATGTAAAAATCGAAAAAGTAACTGTAAGCTAAGTTAGTTTTATATTTAAAGGCGGGTAAATTTATCCGCTTTTTAATTTTAGTGTTAACCACGAGTCATCATGCGCCAAACATACTTTATTGCCGATTTACATTTAAGCGAAAACCGCCCAGATATTAGCGCGGCCTTTTATGCATTTTTAAACACTAAAATAATCAACCAACCAGTTGATGCGCTTTATATTCTGGGTGACTTTTTTGAAGTATGGGTAGGCGATGACTTTATCACCGAGTTATCAGCAAGCGTAGCGAAACACTTAAAAGCAGTGAGTGATAGTGGTATTCCCGTTTATTTCATCCATGGTAATCGCGACTTTATAATACGTGATAAATACGCATCGCAAGCCGGTATGACATTACTACCTGAGCAATATGTAATTGATTTATACGGCACACCTACGGTCATTTTACATGGCGACGAAATGTGTACTCAAGATATTGAATATCAACAATTTCGTAAAAAGAGTCGAGGTTGGTGGTGGCCTAAACTTATGCTTGCATTACCGCTTTGGTATCGTCGTAGTTTAGCCCGTAAAATACGCGAAAAAAGTAAAATGAATCAAGCCAGTAAAGCACTAGATATTTTAGATGTGACTGAACAAGCTGTACTTAATATGTTCAAAGCCCATAAAGTCACCAATATGATCCATGGGCACACTCACCGCCCTAATGTGCATAAATATCAAGTAGCAGATAAAACACTCACCCGTACCGTACTTGGTGATTGGTACGAACAAGGCTCATATTTAGTCGTTGATGAAAACGGCCAAACGCTTAATAACACACCTCTTGCATCAAAAATGAACACGAAGTAATAACGACGGTTATTCAGCGCTTGGTACACCCGAATGAAACTTAAAATCAGTATCTGGCGTTGCAATCAATTCGGCTTCAATATTACCAAAAAACTGCACGCGCTCAGTGATATCAAAACCACTAATCTCTTGTGCCAAAGCTAAGTAATCTTGGTAATGACGTGCTTCTGAACGCAGCAGTGAAATATAAAAATCACCTAGCCGTTTATCTAAATACGGTGCAAGCTTTGCAAAGCGTTCGCACGAGCGAGCTTCGATGTAAGCGCCCACTATGAGCTTATCAACTAATGCATCTGGCTCAAAGGTTTTCACGTGGCGTAACATGCCTTTAGCGTAACGACACGGAGTAATACTTTGATACTCAACACCGTACTCATCCATAATTTCGAGCACTTGATAAAAATGATGTAGTTCTTCTTTAATTAACATCACCATTTTATCAATTAGCTCTTGCCCATATGGCGAGTTTGATTTTGGAATGATTGACTTGGTAAGTTTATTTTTAGCTGCTAGGTCGCGCCAATTGCCTTCGCGTTTATAAATAAGCGTTTCAAACGGTTTAAGCCACTCAAGTAACGCATCACTACTTTCTTTATCAACCGCATATTTGCGAATTAAAAACATCGCCGATTGGGCTGCTTTAAGCTCACAAATCAGGTGATCAATCAGTAGTACTTTTAAATTTTCTTTTTTAATGGCTTCGTCAATCCACGCATCAGGAGTTGAGCAATTTAAAAAAGTGTTGATTGGTTTTAAAAGGTGGTTATAAGGCACTGGGATAACTCATGCTAAATAATTTTTGGTATATCGTATATTTTACCACGAAATAAGCCCATTAAAGCTACAAAGTGTATGAAATTTGATATTTAACTACTTGCTGGCGCCTTGACAAGCAAAAAATACTAAACCATAACTTAGTAAGCTGTATAAAAATAAATCATTAAAACAGTTAATACAACCTTTTATGGGGCACTAATTATGATACTAAATCACCTATGGGGCATTTATGCCCATCCGCTCGAAGAGTGGCAAACGATTGATAACCGCCACGAAAGCCTAGCGTATAGCTTATCGCACATAATGCTTATTGCACTATTTCCTTGTGTAATGGGGTATTATTCATCAGTCTATTTAGGCTGGAGCATTGGTACAGGTAACCCGGTATTTTTAACCCATGAAAGCGCCCTCTTCATTGCAGCCGCAATGTATATTGCACTTATTGCAGGGGTGTTTGCGCTGGCTTACTTAGCGCATTGGATGGCTGTTACGTTTGGTGCAGAGCCTACTTTTACACAAACGTTGGAGTTAGCCGCTTATACTTCGACCCCAGTGTTTATGTCAGCGTTAGCAGCATTTTGGCCTGAGCTTTGGCTTTTAGTGTGTGCGGGTATAGTGGCACTCGCTTACTCTGTGTATTTGCTTTATACAGGTGTGCCTATCTTAATGCATATTCCACAAGAACGAGGATTTATTTACTCAAGCTCTGTGGTTACTTGTGGACTGATTTTATTGGTGATCATTTTAGCTGTCACAGCAATGCTTTGGACCAATGGCATTGTCAGCCCAATGTTTACTTAATTAATAAATTAGTTTAAATATAGGCAAAAAAGGAGCTAATTGAGCTCCTTTTTTAGTTATTGTTTGTTATAGCAGTCTTATTCTTCTGCGCCGCTTTCTTCTTGATTATGTAACTCAAGACTTGAAGACATAGCACTTTCACGACTCGACTTTGCCGAATCATTACGTAGCTTATCAATATGATTTAAATAATCTTGGTCAATCCCACCAGTGATATATTGACCATCAAATACAGAGGTTTCAAAACGGCTTATCTCAGGATTCTCTTGACGTACTGCATCAATTAAATCAGGAAGTGATTGGAAGATTAATCCATCTGAACCAATGTTAGCGTTAATATCTTCAACTTCACGACCATGCGCAATAAGCTCTGCCGCTGACGGCATATCAATACCATATACATTAGGGAAACGAATTTCAGGAGCCGCTGAGGCAAAATAAACGTTTTTAGCGCCTGACTCACGGGCCATTTCAACGATTTGCGCCGATGTTGTACCACGAACAATTGAATCATCGACTAACAGTACGTTTTTGCCTTTAAATTCACGGTCAATGGCGTTGAGCTTTTGACGTACTGACTTTTTACGCATTTCTTGGCCTGGCATAATAAATGTGCGACCAATATAACGGTTTTTAACAAACCCTTGCCGATACGGTAAATCAAGTACTGAAGCGATTTCAAGCGCGATATCACATGAAGTTTCAGGAATAGGGATTACTACATCAATGTCTTTATTAGCCCATTCTCTGGCAATCTTTTCACCCAATTTAGTCCCCATATTAACGCGAGTCGCATAAACAGACATACGGTCAATATTAGAGTCTGGACGAGCAAAGTAAACAAACTCAAAAATACATGGCGAGTAAGATACTTTTTCGGCGCACGCTTGTGAGAAAAACTGTCCATCTTCAGTAACATAAATAGCTTCACCTGGTGCTACATCACGCACAAAATCAAAACCATCTATTTTAAGTGCCACGCTTTCAGAGGCAAACATGTATTCGGTGCCATTATTGGTTTCGCGTTTACCAAATACGAGAGGACGAATGCCATTAGGGTCACGAAACGCCACCACGCCATGGCCAATCACCATTGAAATGGCAGCGTACCCACCTTCTACTTGACTGATCACATCAGTGACCGCAGTAAATACATCTACAGGATCAAGCTTTAGCTTATTAGGCTTACTTAACTCATGTGCCATGATATTAAGTAATATTTCTGAATCTGAGGTCGTATTTACATGACGACGCGCTTCAGAAAATAATTGCTCTTTTAACTGCTCAGCGTTAGTTAAGTTACCATTGTGCGCTAAAGCAATACCAAATGGTGAATTAACATAAAAAGGCTGTGCTTCTGACGAGCTAGAAGAGCCTGCTGTTGGGTAACGTACATGGCCAATACCAATTGTGCCTTGTAAACGTTTCATATGACGGGTGTGAAACACATCTTTCACAAGACCATTGCCTTTTCGCAAGCTAAACGTGTTGTTTTCAATGGTTATGATGCCTGCGGCATCTTGACCACGGTGCTGCAAAACAGTTAAGCCATCATAAATCGCCTGATTTACAGGAGATGTTCCAACTATTCCAACGATACCACACATGAAATTTATCCTCGCCGATTAACGGTTTACCGAATTTAAAAAGCTTGAGTTGTTTTCAAGGTATGAAAAAAACCATTCAACAACAAAGCCAAATTCTGGGATCAAAATAGAATTCTTCCACCAATGCGTGTTTGGCGCACCAGTAAAAGCATCAAGAAAGAAGAGTAACGCGCTTACGACCAACACGCCACGCAGAGCACCAAATACTACGCCAAAAACACGGTCAGTGCCCGACAAACCAGTACGTTGTACCAACTCGCCTAATATATAGTTTAGTAGCCCACCTAACAGTAGCGTCGAAAAGAATAGTATGGCTATCGCCGCTGCATTTCTTAAAAGGGGTTCAGAAATTGATGTTAGGAAGGATGCTAAATATTGGTAAAACAAACTAGAGATGATAAATGCGCCAGCCCAAACGGCTAATGACATTGCTTCTTTGATAAAGCCACGAATTAAACCGATAAAAGTAGACAGTGCAATAATGCCAAGTATGGCGTAATCAACCCAGATCATAATAACCAATTAGTCGTTAATTTGGGGCGCATTCTATAAGACTACCTGTAAAAATGCCAGATCATTTTGTTATTTCAAACTGAGTGACTTTACCATTTAGTTTAGTCAGTTCTTTCAATTTAGGAAGTTTACCCTCTAGTTCGGATTTATTTAAAGAGGGTCCTACGAATACTTTAGTCAATGTGCCATTTACGGTTTTAACAGGCTTGGTAAACGTTTTAAAACCTTTAGCATTAAGCTTTGCTATCAACGTTTTCACATTAGGTTTATGTGAAAAGCTACCTAATTGAATAACATAAGACACTTTGGAAAGGTTTTCTTTAGGAGCGCGCGCAGGAGCAGTCGGTTGCTCGACAGCAGTCTCGTTGGGCTGCTCCGTTGATGCCTCAACCAACTGTTTAGGAGGCTCTTCGAAGCGCTGATCATCTGCTTTTATATCTTCAATTTGCGGTTGTTTGGGCTGCTCGGCGTCAGCCACCTTTGCGTCAATTTCTTCTTGCAAGTTGATCGTTTTGAACTCAGGCCGTTCAGGAATAGCTTTAAAGCCTTCTTTGTAATGAACTTTTTCGCCATCTAAAACATTTGGAATAAAAACAATTGCAGCAATAACTACAATACTGGTTCCGACTAAGCGATTAATAAAACCTGAGTTCACCGACTTCCTCTCTATTTTTTCCAATAATTAATAGCGGCTGCAACTGTCATAAATGAGCCAAAGATAATAAATAAGGTATCTTCATTAAGGGTCGGCAAGACATTGTTAAGTGCATCTGGAATACTATCATAGCTATCAATACGTGTTTGGCAGTGCACAGCTTCTAGCGCTACTTTTAAGTTTTCAACAGAGTCACCACGAAAGCAATTTAAGCTAGCAATAGACCAAACATCAACCAAGCTGTTGACTTCTTTAAGCACGCCGACCTTATCTTTGTCAGCAAGCATAGCGGCTAATGCATGTATTTTAAAGCCTTTATCTTTAAAGCTTGCTATTTTTTGTGCCAAATAGCGTGCAGACTCGGGGTTATGGGCCACATCTGTGTACACAAGAGGTTGCCGACTTAATTGCTGAAAGCGCCCTTCTACTATTAAATTACGCAAGCAATTTTCAATGACATGTTGTTCTGGTAATAAACCAAGCACTGCAAGCGTAGTTAATGCTGTGGCTGCATTTTGACAAGGTATGGCAGGCTTTGCATAGTTAAACTGTTGGCCGCTGAATTGCCAACTAAAGCTATCATCACTTTCTTTAAATATAAAATCACGCCCAGATAAAACCATATTAGCGTCAACTTCTTTGCCGTAATCAGTCACAGTATGAGGAATTGCTAAATCGCCGACAATCGCAGGTGTATCCTTACGGAAAATACCTGCTTTATCATAACCAACAAGTTCACGTGTATCACCGAGGTATTCTTTGTGGTCTAAATCAATAGTGGTGATGACACTTGCATAAGGCGTAACAATATTTGTGGCGTCGAACCGTCCTCCTAAACCAACTTCTAATAGAACGTAGTCAACCGCATGACGTTCAAAAATAGCCAGTGCACCTAAAGTGCCGTATTCAAAATAAGTCAGTGACATGTCACCACGGCCCTGCTCTAATAAATGAAAAGCATCAACATGGAATTGGTCATCAAGTTCAGCCCCATTAACTCGTACTCGTTCGTTATAACGAATTAAATGTGGCGACGCATACGTACCGACAGTATACCCTTGTGCTAAAAGCAGCGATTCAAGGCAACGGGCTGTAGTACCTTTACCGTTAGTGCCGCCAATCAGGATAACTTTACTGGCCGTATTTAAAAGACCCACTTGACTGGCAACATGCGCTACGCGCTCAAGCCCCATATCAATGTTAGCAGGATGGATACTTTCTAAATAACAAAGCCAATCATCAAGACTTGACGATTGGCTAGGGAGGTTTTCTATCATAGCGTTAATCAGTTCAGCTGAAATTTACGCTACTCTATGCTCTTGTTCAGTAGAAGGCAAGTTCATAAACTTAGCTAGTACACGTGCTAATGTGTCACGCATTTCACGGCGGTCAACAATCATATCAATTGCACCGTGTTCAAGTAAGAATTCACTACGTTGGAAGCCTTCTGGCAAGGTTTCACGTACTGTTTGTTCAATAACGCGTGGACCGGCAAAACCAATTAGTGCTTTAGGTTCTGCAACGTTAATATCACCTAGCATCGCTAACGACGCAGATACACCACCCATTGTAGGGTCAGTCATTACTGAAATAAATGGCAAGCCTTTTTCACTCATTTTAGCTAGTGCTGCACTAGTTTTAGCCATTTGCATCAATGACATAAGAGCTTCTTGCATACGTGCGCCACCTGATGCTGAAAAACAGATTAGCGGCATATTATGCTCTAAACATTGATCAACAGCATCAACAAAGCGAGCCCCAACAACCGAAGCCATTGAACCGCCCATAAATGAAAACTCAAATGCGACGGCCGCAACAGGAATACCTTTTAGGTTGCCTTTAATAGCGACTAGCGCATCTTTTTCACCGCTATTTTTTTGTGCTTGGCTAATACGATCTGAATACTTTTTAGAGTCTCTAAACTTTAAAATATCTTTTGGTTCATGCTGTGTACCAAGCTCTTGACGACCGTTATCGTCTAAAAAGTGTTCTAGGCGTTTACGACCACTAACCCGCATGTGGTGTCCGCACTTAGGGCATACGTTGAGTGATTTTTCTAATTCAGCTTTATATAAAATCGAATCACAGTCTGTACATTTTGCCCAAACCCCTTCAGGGATCTCTTTACGACCTGATGATTTTGTCGTTTTAGGTAAGATCTTTTCTAACCAACTCATTTGCAACTCTCTTAATACTGTTGTGTGTCGCTTGACTGTCCTACAGACAGACAATTTTTCTAATTAAAACATGAATTAACTAAAGACGGTATAAAAAACTGGTCTTAGTAGTGAATCTATAAACTTAACCATCTGAATCGGTTAGAAATAGTGGCCCTAATGGTGTTTTAGGAATCGTAAAGTGTTCTGGATAATCAACATCAACTAAGTAAAGACCAGTAGGCTTAGCGGTAGCACTTGCTTTCGCTCGCTCTCTTAAATTAAGTAATTCTGCCAACCATTCGGGCTGCTGTTTATCAAGACCAATATCCATTAAACAACCAGTAATATTACGTACCATATGATGTAAAAAAGCATTCGCTTTAATATCAATAATCACATAACTACCTTGACGAGTAACCGATAAATGGTGAATGGTGCGAGTCGCGGTATTGGCTTGACAATGTAAAGCCCGAAAAGAAGTAAAATCGTGTTCACCTATTAAATACTGACACGCGGCCTGCATTTTTGTCTCGTCCAGGTGATGATAAAAATGTGTTACCCCTTCGTTCATTATTGCACCGCGCAACCTGTTGTTGTAAATAACATAACGGTAACGACGTGCTGTAGCACTAAAGCGAGCATGAAAGTCTTTATTTACTGGCTGAGCAAATCGAATGCAAATATCTTTAGGTAATAAGGTATTCATGCCCAAAGTAAAAGCAACCATGTCTCGGTTCGCTTCGGTTTCAAAGTGCACCACCTGCCCTGTGCCGTGTACACCAGCGTCAGTTCGCCCAGCACAGACAATTTCAACTGGATGATTACAAATACGCGACAAAGCCGTTTCGACTTCTTGCTGTACGCTATTTACATGTGACTGACGTTGCCAACCACTATAACAGGCGCCGTTGTACTCTACCCCTAGTGCTACTCGCATAATTACTGCTTTACCTACTGTGCTAATGAACGAGGCATTTTATGCTATCTAGCGATGCAATAAAAGCAACCTTAATAAATCAAGCTATAAAAAAAGCCCTAAAAAGGGCTTAATTTACTCATAAACGTACTAACAGTATGATTAAGGCTTGAGCTTCGCTTTCAAGCTTAAGGCCTCTTGCTGTACTTCTTCAGGGCCATTAGTAATCACTTCTTCTATTACGCCCATTGCTGAGTACATATCATCTATTTCTATATAGGCGCGCGCTAAATCTAACTTAGCAGAGTAACCTCCACTTTCAATATCTACATCAGTTGGGTTATCACCTGCAAGTAATGCATCAAAGTCGCCTAGGCCAACGTCCATATTCACATCATCATAAGGTTCGTACTCAGGGCTTTGCTCATCACTTTGTTCAATCAGTGAGTCAATATCAACAAATTTATCATCAAGAGCATTATCAATTTCATCTAGCTCGCCTTGAGACTCTTTGCCCGGTTTTGATAATGATTCAGCTAGGTTTTCATCTGCTGGCACTTCATTTTCTAAATCTTCATTTAAAAGCGCCTTAAAATCAACATCAAAGTCGCTGGTATCTTCGCCATTAAAGTCCTCTGAGTCTGCAAGTTCATTTAAAAGTGCATCGAAATCAGTCTGACTTAGGTCAGCCATAAAGTCGTCATCAATTTTCTGAACTGACAACTTATTTTGCGCTTTAGCTGCAAGCTCTTCGTCCATTGATGCTTCTGTATCAGCAGCTGTATTTTCTTCTAAGCGGTCCAGTTTATCAGAGTCACTTAACGCTTCAGCATCACTATTACCGCCCCCTAAAGCATGATCTAAATGTTGCTCTGCTTGACTAGTTTGAAGCGGTGCTTGCTGAACTTGTTGGTATTCACTTTCACCATCAAGACTTGCATTATCATTTTGAATATTGTCACTTTGGGTGTCATCATTTTCAGGGTCAACCAGTTCATCATCAAGTTCAAGCTCTTGCCTTGAACTAACACTTTCTAAACCATTCTCTTTCGCTAAGTCAGTATCATCAGCTAGCGGATCGTCACCTAGGTCAATTTCAGCGTATTCTAGTTCGTTATCGGCTTCAGACCATTCTTTTGGTTCAACATAATCTTCATCATTAAGTAATGAGTCTTCATCATACGCATTTTCGAGTTCAGACTCAGCGCCCAATGGAGTGTCGTCAAGTTCTGGTTCGTCAGTTAAGCTTGAAGCAAGTGACTCAACATCATCAACATCAAGCTCTTCTTGCGCCTCAGATAACTCATCTGCAGAACCGGCTAGTGCTTCATCAATTAACGAGTCAATGTCAAGATCTTCGTCATCCTCTTCGCTCGCAAGCTCTTCACTTAAAATATTATCAGTGTTTTTTTCTTCAGGATCACTATCAAGATCAATGTCGTCCCTGAGGCTGTCACCAGCAGTTTGGTCGAAGTCTTGTTGTAAAGAAATATCTAGGTCATCGTCATCTGATTTTTCATCATCAAAAAAAACATCGTCGTTTAACAAGCCTTCAAGGGGATCATCAAACATCATATCGTCGTCTTCAGGCAATATGTCTGAATCTAAACCATCATCCAATCGCACGCTTAAATCGTCGTTTTCACCATCGGTAGAATTGGAACTAATGGGCTCAAGACCCGGATCTAAATCATTATTTTCATCGGCATTATAAGTAGGAGCTTGCAGTAAAAAATCACCTTCATCATTGGCTTTTAATTCTTGATTATTACGGTTTTTTAAGAAAAACACGATGCCTGCGATAATCAATAACGCCGCAATAGCCATCATTAAAATCAATATTAGCGGGCTTGATAACAACCCTACTATGCTAAATTCACTATTGTGTTGTTTTTTTACTTTTTGCTGCTCAATTATTTCATTTTGTTTACTGATCAAACCTTTGAGTTGTATTTGAATCTCGCTGTCTTGACCCAGTTGATTGCGAACATTTTCAAGTTCTGTTGAAATACTGGTTAACTGCTGTTTTAACTTATTATTTTCAATAAGAAGCTCTTCAACATTTTTAACTGAAGACTTAAATTGATTTTGCAATTCAACTAAACGCATATCCTGTTCAGTTTTAATGGTGTTTATTTTTTGCTGTAATTCTTGTTTAGCTTGATCAACATCAGCTCTGCGCGCTTGCGTTAGTTTTTTTTGTGACGTGGCTATATCATTTTTAGTCAGCGTGCCATTTTTCTTTTTTTCCCACAATTCATCATCTTGCTCTGAGCGCTGCTTAGCAAGCGCGGAGCTAATAGCGCGCATTTGCGCAATTGTAGGAACTTTTAAATAAGCGCCATTGCGCATGTGATTAAGGTTTTTATCTAAGAATGAGCTTGGGTTTTTCTCATACAGAGCCACCATAACTTGATAAATATTTACCGAGTTATCTGGACGCACTTTTGCAGCAATACGCCATAACGTATCTGTCGGTTTTATTGGACCAATAGAGCGTTCTTGCGCGCTATAGTCAACGCCTTTGGGTCCTTTGAGCTGGGTTCCGTCTTGAGAGTAAACTGGAGTTACTACCAATGCAGACGCTATAATGAAAAGTGTTATTAAGCCGCGCATGCTGATCCTTTACTATTTAAATGTTTAAGCACCACCAGCGGGTACTCAGACATTGATTATTTCTTGCAGAAAATTAACGCTAATTAAGTTCCTTCTGCAAGGTCTATTCCAGCCACAAACTATAAACCAGTTACGTTTTAATATCTATTATAACACTTTGATAGTTAATAGCTTAAGCCTCATTAACTGAATAAAGCTTTGTTATTATGATTGAGTTTATACGCTTTTACAGACTATGCGGCAATAACTTGACAGTCAAAACCTAAAAAAGCGGCAAATTGCCGCTTTTTATAGTATGTTTAATCAGCTTCTTTATAAATAGTTGGCAATTAGCTCTTCGGCTATTTGTACGCTATTAGTTGCTGCACCTTTACGAGTATTATCACTGACAACCCACATATTTAAACCATGTGGATGGGTAATATCAGCACGTAAGCGTCCAACATAGACTGTGTCAGTACCACTAGCGTCTGAAACTGCGGTTGGGTAATCGCTTGCATCATCAATTAGCTCAACTCCTGGAGCATCATTAAGCAATTGTTTTGCTTGTTCTAAATCAAATGGCATGCGTGTTTCAAGGCTTATTGCTTCACTGTGACCAAAAAATACAGGTACTCGAACACACGTTGGATTAACTGCAATGGTACTATCGCCCAAGATTTTCTGCGTTTCGTTCACCATTTTCATTTCTTCGCGGGTGTAACCATTATCCTCAAATGTGTCAATTTGCGGGATAACATTAAAAGCAATTTGCTTAGGGAAAATTTCGTTTTCCATTGGTCTAGCATTCATCAAGTTAGCAGTTTGCTTAGCGAGTTCATCCACCGCGTCTTTACCTGCCCCCGATACCGCTTGGTACGTTGACACATTAATACGGTCAATACCGAAAGCATCATGGATTGGCTTAAGTGCAACCAACATTTGAATGGTCGAACAATTTGGATTAGCAATAATATTTCTATTTCTAAAATCAACCAAACTTGCAGCATTAACTTCTGGTATTACCAACGGTATATCAAAGTCATTTCTAAACTGTGAGGTATTATCTATAACCACACAACCTGCTTCTGCCGCTATTGGCGCGTATTTTTCAGAAACACTACCGCCAGCTGAAAATAAACCAATGTGTGCTTGGCTAAAATCAAAGCCTTCAACGTCTTGCACTTCGATAGTTTCACCACGAAATTTAATATCTTCACCAGCACTACGACTGCTAGCTAATAAAAATAATTGGTCAATCGGGAATTTTCGATCTGCTAAGGTCTCGATTATTTGACGGCCTACTAGACCTGTTGCACCAAGAACGACAACATTAAATTTTTGCGACATATGTATTCCTCGTTTAATAACTGGCCTTATGGCCGTTATTTAAAAATTAATTTATATAAGATTAAAGCCAAGCCCAGCTAAAAGCGCAGTGTTATGCTTAGCATCGACAATACTTACGGTGCTGAATTCGCGCCTTAACGGATAGCTTTTTCTTAGGTTGTCAAAACCTTGCTGAGCCAAGTCACGCCTTAAAATGCCGTCATCTCTACGCACATCATAAACAAGGTGAATCAATTGACCTAGATCGGCTTCACTGAATGTATCTTGTAGAGTGACTTGTGTAATCGCGGGGATAGGTAAAAAGTCACTTAATGTTTTTGTCTCTGGAACACCTTGTAACTGACACAACCGTTGATACAGCATTTGCGTACCTCGTGCTTTACCTTCTAAAGTATGACCTGCAATATGTACACTAGCTAAGCGAACGTAATCGAGTAACTCTGTTAAAATTGTCGGCTCGTTCTCCCATACATCAAGCACTAAATCAAGCTTTGCCCCGCGTTGCATTATATTAAGCAACGCTTGGTTATCGACCACTTCTCCACGGCTGGCATTTATTAATACCGTCCCTGGTTTAAGTGCAGCTAAGCGTGCTTTATCCATTAAATGTAAGGTTTGGTGTTCGCCAGATTTAATTAAGGGCACATGAAAAGTGATAATATCAGCTTGTGCAAGCAGCGTATCTAAATCAATATGCTCATCAAGTTCACCCGCTTGTTGTTTAGGTGGATCGCAAAGTAATACCGTAACATCTAACGCAGCTAACTTATCGCGTAAGCAACTACCAATGCTTCCTACCCCAACAATGCCGATAGTTTTCCCGGTAAGCCTAGTGCCGTTTTCTTGGCATAGGACAAATAAGCTACTGATCACATATTCACTTACTGCAACAGCGTTACACCCAGGGGCGCTAGTAAAAGTAATATTTTTACGCTGTAAAAGTGCGGTATCGATATGATCAACCCCAATAGTTGCCGTACCTACAAAACGCAGTTTATCCGCTTTTTCCAATAGCTGCTCATTCACTTTAGTAACCGAGCGGGTTAATAAAACATCTACATCAACTAATTGATCGCTTTGTAAGTTTCGACCATCAAACCGAGTAACCTCACCAAAGTCTGCAAAGTACTCTTCAACAAGCGGCATGTTTTGATCAGCGAGAATTTTCATGAATGAATCCGAATGGCAACAATAGTGGCTATTGTAGCGAACATTACCCTTATTACACAAACGAAAAAGCCGCATAAATGAAGTGACC